>NZ_JBSGTR010000018.1:37443-77313 GCF_053607505.1 Rhodococcus sp. NPDC055112 | reverse complement strand
CCGACCAACAACCTGGACCCGATCTCGCGTGAGCAGGTCCTCGACGCGCTGCGCAGCTACAAGGGTGCCGTCGTGCTGGTCACCCACGACCCCGGTGCCGCGGAGGCGCTGAACCCGGAGCGGGTCATCCTGCTGCCCGACGGCCAGGAGGACCACTGGTCGCAGGAGTACCTGGAACTGATTCAGCTGGCCTGATCGTTGCCGCGGCGCGGCGCGGGTGGCTAGCCTGAGAGTGTTCGCTCAAGTCCGCCGAATAACGGCACGCGCCGCGCGCGAGGGATTCGTGCGCACTCCTGTACGGAGGTCAGCCATGGCCGAGCTCACGCGACTACCCAAGGGCGCCCGGGTGTCTGGGGGTGCGCGGGAGGCCCTGCAGACCGAGCTGCGCGAGCGCTATCAGTCGGGCACCAGCATCAGGACGCTCGCGGACGCCACCGGCCGCTCGTACGGATTCATTCGGGCCCTGCTCACCGAGGCGGGAGTGACGCTGCGGGGCCGCGGCGGCGCGAACCGCCGCGGCCGCCTCTCGCACTAGTCGCGGCGGCCGCCGGTCGGATCAATCTCTGCGGCGGACCGATTCCTCGACCAGGTCGAGCACGGCGGACAGGTTCTCGCCCGCGTGTCCCGATGCGATCCGGGCGATGAGCCCGTCGAGGACCAGATCGAGATAACCGACCAGCACATCGGTCGGGAGGTCGTCGCGCAGCCGGCCCGCGGACTTCTGGCGTTCGAGCCGGTTGATCGTCGCCTCGGTCAGTTCCGCGCTGCGCTGGGACCAGCCCCGCGCGAACTCGGGGTCGGTGCGGAGCCGGCGTGCGATCTCGAGCCGGGTGCCGAGCCAGTTGAACTGGTCCGGCTGGGCCAGCATGTCCCGCATGACCTGGACCAGGCCCTGGTTCGCGGCGACGTCGGCCATCCGCATGGCGTCCTCGTGCGCGAGCGCGAGGAACAGGCCGTCCTTGTCCTTGAAGTGGTGGAAAATCGCTCCCCGCGAGAGACCGGTGGTCTCCTCGAGGCGGCGCACGGTGGCGCCGTCGTAGCCGTACTCCGCGAAGCAGCGGCGAGCGCCGTCGAGGATCTGGCTACGCCGTGCGGCGAGGTGGTCTTCGCTGACCTTAGGCATAGGCACCCTCCTTCGTATAGGCGACCTCCTGCGTCGGTCACCTGTGCGTGTTTTCGGCCTTCGCGAGGAAATCTCGTCAATGCGCAAAGCGCGCACGACCACATCCAGCGGAAGTCGCCGGACCAGCGACGTGGTCGTGCGCGCTTTGCGCCCGTCCGGGCCGAAAACACGCACAGGTGCGCAGCGCCTTGGGCCGAAAACGCGCACACGCGCGAGGCGGCTGCGTGGCCGAAGGCTCACGCAGCCGCGTTGCGCCTAGCCCTTGATCATGTTGCGCAGCACGAACTGCAGGATGCCGCCGTTGCGGTAGTAGTCCGCCTCGCCGGGGGTGTCGATGCGGACGACCGCGTCGAACTGCACCTTGGCGCCGTCCGTCTTGGTGGCCGTGACCTTCATGGTCTTCGGGGTGACGCCCTCGTTGAGCTTCACGATGCCCTCGATGTCGAAGGTCTCGGTGCCGTCCAGGCCCAGCGACGCGGCGGACTCGCCGGCCGGGAACTGCAGCGGCACAACGCCCATGCCGATGAGGTTGGAGCGGTGGATGCGCTCGAACGACTCGGTGATGACGGCCTTGACGCCGAGCAGGCTGGTGCCCTTGGCGGCCCAGTCACGCGAGGAACCGGAGCCGTACTCCTTGCCGCCCAGGACCACCAGCGGGATGCCTGCGGCCTGGTAGTTCTGCGACGCGTCGTAGATGAACGACTGCGGGCCGCCCTCGAGGGTGAAGTCGCGGGTGTAGCCGCCCGAGACGTCGTCGAGGAGCTGGTTGCGCAGGCGGATGTTCGCGAACGTGCCGCGGATCATCACCTCGTGGTTGCCGCGACGCGAGCCGAGGGAGTTGTAGTCCTTGCGCTCGACACCGTTGGCGTCCAGGTACTGCGCGGCCGGGGTGCCGGGCTTGATCGGGCCTGCCGGGCTGATGTGGTCGGTGGTGACCGAGTCGCCCAGCAACGCCAGGACGCGGGCGCCCGTGATGTCGGTGACCGGGGTGGTCTCCATCGTCATGCCCTCGAAGTACGGCGCCTTGCGGACGTAGGTCGAGTTCTCGTCCCACTCGAAGGTGTCGCCCTCCGGGGTGGACAGGTTCTGCCAGCGCTCGTCGCCCTTGAAGACGTTGGCGTAGGAGTTGACGAACATCTCCTGGTTGATCGAGGAGGCGATGGTCTCCTCGATCTCCTTGGTGGAGGGCCAGATGTCCTTCAGGAAGACGTCGTTGCCGTCCGTGTCCTGTCCGAGGGCGTCGGTCTCGAAGTCGAAGTCCATGGTGCCGGCGAGGCCGTAGGCGATGACCAGCGGCGGGGAGGCCAGGTAGTTCATCTTCACGTCGGGGGAGATGCGTCCCTCGAAGTTGCGGTTGCCCGAGAGCACCGCGGTGACCGACAGGTCGTTGTCGTTGATCGCCTTGGAGATGTTCTCCGGCAGCGGACCGGTGTTGCCGATGCAGGTGGTGCAGCCGTAGCCACCGAGGTAGTAGCCGAGCTTCTCGAGGTACGGCCAGAGGCCGGCCTTCTCGTAGTAGTCGTTGACGACCTGCGAGCCCGGCGCCATGTTGGTCTTGACCCACGGCTTGGTGGACAGGCCCTTCTCGACCGCGTTGCGGGCCAGCAGGGCTGCGCCCAGCATCACCGAGGGGTTCGAGGTGTTGGTGCAGGAGGTGATGCCCGCGACCACGACGGCGCCGTGGTCGAGCACGAACTCGCCCTGCTCCGGCGTGGTGACGCGCACCGGCTTGGAGGGGCGGCCCTCGGCGCCGTTCGCGGCGGACGCCACGGCGCCCGCACCGTCGTCGGCGAAGGAGAGCGCGGCGGGATCGGACGCGGGGAAGGACTCCTCGACGGCCTCGTCCAGCTGGCTGTGGTCAGCCGCGGCGTGATCCTCCACGTAGGTGTGGATATCGCGACGGAACGCGTTCTTCGAGTCCGAGAGCAGGATGCGGTCCTGGGGGCGCTTCGGGCCCGCGATGGACGGCACCACGGAGCCGAGATCCAGCTCGAGGTACTCGGAGTAGTTGGGCTCGGCGTCGGCGTCGTGCCACATGCCCTGTTCCTTGGCGTACGCCTCGACGAGCGCGAGCTGCTCCTCGCTGCGGCCGGTCAGGCGCAGGTAGTTCACGGTCTCCTCGTCGATCGGGAAGATCGCCGCGGTGGAACCGAACTCGGGGCTCATGTTGCCGAGGGTGGCGCGGTTGGCCAGCGGCACCTCGGCGACGCCCTTGCCGTAGAACTCCACGAACTTGCCGACGACGCCGTGCTTGCGCAGCATGTCGGTGACGGTGAGCACCACGTCGGTGGCGGTCACGCCGGGCTTGATCTCGCCGGTCAGCTTGAAGCCGACGACGCGCGGGATCAGCATGGAGACCGGCTGGCCGAGCATCGCGGCCTCGGCCTCGATGCCGCCGACGCCCCAGCCGAGCACGCCGAGGCCGTTGACCATGGTGGTGTGCGAGTCGGTGCCGACGCAGGTGTCGGGGTACGCCTGGCCGTTACGGATCATGACGGTGGGCGCCAGGTACTCGATGTTGACCTGGTGCACGATGCCCATGCCCGGGGGGACGACCTTGAAGTCGTCGAACGCGCCCTGGCCCCAGCGCAGGAACTGGTAACGCTCGCCGTTGCGCTCGTACTCGAGGTCGACGTTGCGCTCGAGGGCGTCGGCGCGGCCGAAGACGTCGAGGATGACCGAGTGGTCGATGACCATGTCGGCGGGGGAGAGCGGGTTGACCTTGCTCGGGTCGCCGCCGAGGGCGGTGACGGCCTCACGCATGGTGGCCAGGTCGACGATGCAGGGGACACCGGTGAAGTCCTGCATGATCACGCGGGCCGGGGTGAACTGGATCTCGATGCTCGGGTCGGCCGACGGATCCCAGCTCGCGATCGAGCGGATGTGGTCGGCGGTGATGTTCGCGCCGTCTTCGGTGCGCAGCAGGTTCTCTGCCAGGACCTTCAGTGCATAGGGCAACTTCTCGGTGCCGGGAACGGCGTTGAGGCGGAAGATCTCATACGAGTTCTCACCGACCTCGAGGGTTCCCTTGGCGCCGAACGAATCAATACTGGTGCTCACGTCAGCTCCACTCGTCATTGAGGTTCGCCGTCGACGGGGCTGTGCCGACGGCTGAAGCGAAGCGCATCGCGGCGGACCAAACGGTCACGCCGGGCGCATCGCGGCAAGTCTAACAGTACGCTTGTCCTGTGAGAATTTCGGGCATCTGTGTAGGGCGCGTCGCGCCCGATCCGACACCTGACGATTCTTGTCGACGGCACCGGCGTCCGCAACGCGGCAATCGCGGGTTTCGCCGCGCCGCGACGTGTGTCACGTAATGTGCATCGGGTCAGCAGCGATGGTCCCGATGACGTCGTTCCCGTAGTGCTGCATATCCCTCGACCCGATCCGGATGAAAGATGCCTGCTGCTCTCACCTCTGTGTTTCGTCCGGTCCTGGCTGACGTTCCCCCCGATATCGCCATCGATGCGGTCCTGGCCGACATCCAGGACGACGGGGTGTCGGCGCCGGCCGGCGATGTGGACGGGCTCAGGAGCGTCGTGGTCCGGGCCGAGCAGGACGGGATCGAGCTGAGCGTCGTTGTGCTTGCTGTGAACCCGGCGCGGGACTCGCAACTGCGAGACATCGCGACCGAGGTGGGCAAGCAGGAGGGTGGCACCGTGCTGGTGCTCAGCCCGAGCTGGGTTGGTACCTACAGCGACACCCTCAGCCGGGTCACCGTCGAGGATGCGCAGGACAAGGCGTACACCGGAAACGCGGTGGCGTCGGCCGACAACTTCCTCGGTGCGATCACGCGACCGGACCCGCCGTACGGGCTCATCACGGCGGCGCTGGTGCTCCTGGTCGGCGGCGTTGCCGCGGTGAGCTTCTGGGCGCGATCGCGGCGTCCTGCTGCCCATGTCGACGGCGACGTCGACGCTCGATAGCGCGACTCATTCGGGTGGGCCGGCCGAGCCGCCTTCGGATCGATCCGTCTATCGCGAGAAATCCCAACTCCGCGAATATCTTTCGCAACTGATTCGACAAACCCGCAGTTCAGAGCGCCCAGTGGGTGCGCAAACCAGTGTTTTTCTTGTGACTAGAGTTCCACTAGTGGGCATTGTGTCGTACGATACTTTTGGCACTTATGGGGAAGAAGTGTCGCTTTGAGCAGCATGGCCACGCGAGTGGCTGGAGTTCGACGATTGTCTGTTGACCGTCGAGTGCTGCCGAGCTTGCGCGCCTTCCCTGTGCGGGTACGACCGAGCTGAGCGCTGATCCGTCCGGCTCGGTGGAGAACCGAGGGAGAGACCTGTGAGGCGAAGGACACCGCGCACGAGGACTCGTAGTGCACAACTGCTGATCGGAATGGCGATAGTGGCCTCGTTGGTCACGGGAACCCCTGGGCTGGCCGCCGCGGTGCCGCCGCCACCGCCGAATCCGAGCGAATCCGACCTGCAACAGGCCGGCCAGGGCGTCGAGGAGCGCGTCGGTCAGGTCAGCACCCTCATCAACGACGTGGCCGCCGCCGACCAGCAGTTGCGCGCGCTCGACGATGAGGTCGCGATCAAGCGTGAGCAGGTGAACAAGGCGCTGGTCGACCTGCAGATGTCCCGGGACGCGGCCGCCGCGGCCGCGGGTGCGGTCGGCATCAGCCAGCAGGCACTGCGGGACGCGGGCGCACAGATCGAGTTGGCGCAGACCAGGTTCGACGAGTTCGCGGCCAGAACGTACAAGCAGGGCACCGGCCTCGCGTCCTTCGCGTCGTTCCTGGGATCGCAGGGACCCAGCGACGTGCTCGACCGCGCCCAGGTGATGAAGATCCTCGCCACCAACAAGAATTCGGTGATGGACGCGCTGCAACGCGCGAGAACCGAAGAGGCGAACAAGGATTCGTCGACGCGCGAGGCAAAGCAGCAGGCGGATGTCGCCGCAAGCGCGGCCGAATCCCGCAAGTCCGACGCCGAGAACGCCATCTCGGTCGCGAGGTCCGCGTTGGCGGAGCAGGCAGGCAAGAAGGCCGCGATCGAGGCACAGAAGTCGTCGGCGGAGTCCGCGCTCGCCTCCGCGAGGGAGAATGTCTCGGGGCTGCAGAGCCAGCGCCAGGCCTTCGTCAACTGGGACACCCAGCGCGCCGCGGAGCAGGCCGCGATCGCCGCGGCGGCGGCCGCTGCCCGGGAGGTCGCTGCCGCTGCCGCGGCGCGCGTCGCCGCGAACCAGGCGGCGAAGGACCGGGCCCGCGAGCTCGCCACGGGACAGCGCCCGCACACCCAGATCGAGGACGACACGACCGACTACGGCACCGAGGAATCGGGCACCGTCGACTCGGAATCCGAGGAGGCCACGTCCGAGGAGTCGGAGGAGTCCGAGGAGTCGCCGCCGGTCACCACGAAGCCGGTCAAGCCGAAGCCGAAGCCGAAGCCGAGCAAGCCCAAACCGTCCGTCACCGGCAGCGCCGCAGTCGAGACCGTGATCGACCGCGGGATGTCGCAGCTCGGTGTCACCTACGCCTGGGGCGGCGGGGACGAGAACGGGCCGACCCTCGGTATCCGTGACGGCGGCGTGGCCGACAGCTACGGCGACTTCAACAAGGTCGGTTTCGACTGCTCGGGCCTGATGATCTACGCCTTCGCGGGCATCGGTGTCTCGCTGCCGCACTACACCGGCTATCAGTACACCGCCGGTGAGCAGGTGTCGTCCTCGGAGATGCGACGCGGCGACATGATCTTCTATGGACCGAACGCCAGTCAGCATGTTGCGCTGTACCTTGGCAATGGGGAGATGCTGGAGGCGCCGCAATCCGGTTCCATCGTCAAGGTGTCGCCGGTGCGCTGGGATGGCATGACCCCGTACGTGGTCCGATTGGTGTAGCGACCTGACCGCCTTCCTGGACACGGAGGCGGATCGAGGCGATCGATGTGAAAGCGGTGGATTCTTGGTGACCTCAGCTGACGGGGCAACCGGCAGTACGGACGTGCAGATCCTCGAGAAGGTGATCTACGAGGTCAAGCGGGTCATCGTCGGGCAGGACCGACTGGTCGAGCGCATTCTCGTGGGACTCCTCGCGAAGGGGCACGTGCTGCTGGAGGGCGTGCCTGGCGTCGCCAAGACGCTGGCGGTGGAAACCTTCGCCACCGTCGTCGGAGGTTCGTTCTCCCGGGTGCAGTTCACCCCGGACCTGGTGCCGACCGATCTGGTCGGTACCCGGATCTACCGGCAGGGCCGGGAGGAGTTCGACACCGAACTCGGTCCCGTTGTCGCGAACTTCGTGCTCGCCGACGAGATCAACCGTGCCCCCGCGAAGGTCCAGTCGGCCCTGCTCGAGGTGATGGCCGAGCGGCACGTCACCATCGGCGGCAAGACGTTCCCCATGCCGGAGCCGTTCCTGGTGATGGCGACCCAGAACCCGATCGAGAGCGAGGGCGTCTACCAGCTGCCCGAGGCGCAGCGCGACCGCTTCCTGTTCAAGATCCTGGTGGACTACCCCTCCGTGGAGGAGGAGCGCGAGATCGTCTACCGGATGGGTGTCGCGGCTCCCGAGCCGAAGCCGATCCTGGATCCGGCCGAGCTGATCCGCCTGCAGAAGGCCGCCAGCGCAGTCTTCGTGCACCACGCCCTCGTGGACTACGTGGTTCGCGTCATCGCGGCCACCCGCACCCCCGCCGAGCTCGGCCTGACAGACGTGGCCGGGTGGATCGCGTACGGCGCCTCGCCGCGTGCGACGCTCGGCATCATCGCCGCCTCGCGCGCCCTCGCACTGATGCGCGGACGCGACTACGTGGTGCCGCAGGACGTGCTCGAGGTCATCCCGGACGTGCTCCGCCACCGCCTGGTGCTGTCGTACGACGCACTCGCGGACGACGTCTCACCCGACGAGGTCATCACCCGGGTGTTGCAGAGCGTCGGTCTCCCGCAGGTCGCGGCCCAGCCGGTTGCCCCGCCCGTGCAGGCGCTGAACGGAGCGGTCGCCCCGCAGGTGGCACCGCAGTCCAACGGCACGCCGCAGCAACAGGCCGTCGCCGACCCGACCGCGTCGGTCGGTGGCCAGCAGCGGTGAGCGCCCCGGCTCATCGTGACGGCGGCGCGTTGCCCTCGTTCCGTTCGGGCGAGCTGCGCAACCCGGAGCTGTCCGCAGCCTTGCGCACCCTCGAGCTGACGGTCCGCAGGCGGCTCGACGGCGTCCTGCACGGCGAGCACCTCGGGCTGATCCCGGGGCCGGGCACCGAATCGGGCGACGCCCGCGAGTACCAGCCCGGCGACGACGTTCGCCAGATGGACTGGTCGGTGACCGCGAGGACGACGCATCCGCACGTGCGGGAATCCGTCGCCGACCGCGAGCTCGAGACATGGCTGGTCGTGGACCTGTCCGCGAGCCTGGACTTCGGGACGACCGGGGCCGAGAAGCGCGACCTGGCGGTGGCCGCCGCGGCCGCCGTCACCCACCTCACCAGCGGGGGCGGCAACCGGATCGGCGCCATCGTCGCGACAGGCGAGCGGACCGTGCGCATCCCCGCGCGCGGCGGGCGGCTGCACGCACAGGCGATGCTCAGGAAGATCGCGACCACCCCACACGCCCCGGACGGGGTGCGGGGCGACCTGCGCGGCGCGATCGAGTCGCTGCGCCGTCCGCAGCGCAGGCGCGGTCTCGCCGTGGTGATCAGCGACTTCCTCGGTCCGATCGACTGGGAGCGGTCGATGCGCGCGTTGTCCGGTCGACACGACCTGCTGGGCATCGAGGTTCTCGACCCCCGTGACGTGGAGCTGCCGGACGTGGGCGACGTCGTGCTGCACGATCCGGAGACGGGTCGGACCCGGGAGTTCCACACCAGCCCGGCACTGCGGGCGGACTTCGCCGCTGCCGCGCAGGCGCACCGGATCGCGGTCGAGCACACGCTGCGCGGGTGCGGGGCGCCCGTCCTCGCGCTGCGCACCGACCGGGACTGGATCGCCGATGTCGTTCGCTTCGTGGCGTCGCGCCGACACAGTTATGGTGCTCGGGTGAATCGGGTGCCGCGCCAGTGAGCTTCGCTGATTTCGCGTCCCCCCTGTGGTTGGCGTTCCTCGTGGTGGTGGCGGCGCTGGCCGTCGCCTACGTCCTCGTCCAGCGGACCAGGCACAAGCATCTGCTCCGGTTCTCCAATCTCGAGCTGCTCGAGAAGGTCGCCCCGTCGCGGCCAGGCCGATATCGGCACGTGCCCACCGCGCTCGTGCTGTGCGGACTGTTGCTGCTCACGGTGGCGCTCGCCGGCCCGACCTCGGAGAAGCGGGTGCCGCGGAACCGGGCCACCGTGATCATGGTGATCGACGTTTCCCTGTCGATGAAGGCCACCGACGTGGAGCCGACCCGGTTCGACGCCGCCAAGGCAGCCGCGAAGGACTTCGCGGACGGGTTGACGCCCGGGATCAACCTCGGGCTGGTCGCGTTCGCGGGTACCGCATCGGTACTGGTCTCACCGACCATCAATCGCGAGGAGACCAAGACCGCGATCGACCACCTCAAGCTGAGTGAACGCACGGCGACGGGCGAGGCCATCTTCACCTCGCTGCAGTCGATCGAGACGCTCGGCGCGGTCCTTGGCGGCGGGGATCAGGCGCCGCCCGCACGGATCGTGCTCCTCTCCGACGGGAAGCAGACCGTCCCCGATGATCCCGACGCCCTGCGCGGCGGCTACACCGCCGCCAGGGAGGCGAAGGAGAAGGGCGTGCCGATCTCGACGATCTCGTTCGGCACCACCTACGGCACCGTCGACATCGAGAACGAGCGGATCCCGGTCCCGGTCGACGATCCGTCACTTCGCGAGATCGCGAACCTCTCCGGAGGTAGCTTCTTCACGGCGTCCAGCCTCGAGGAGCTGCGCAAGGTCTACGACACCCTCGAGGAACAGATCGGGTTCGAGACGACCAGGGGCGACGCCAGCAGGCCCTGGCTGGTGCTCGGGGTGCTGTGCACGACGGCGGGGCTCGCCATGGCGCTGGTTCTGCGCCAACGCCTGCCCTAGCGGGGCCATGACCCGTCACAATTCCACCGACCGACGCCAATGCGGCGTACACGAACAGATAGGTTGATCGCATGTCGAACACCCCCTCTCCGTCCCGTTCCGTGCTCGTGACCGGAGGCAACCGCGGCATCGGCCTCGCGGTGGCCCAGCGTCTGGCGGCGGACGGCCACAAGGTGGCGGTCACGCACCGTGGTTCCGGGGTTCCCGAGGGCTTGTTCGGTGTGAAGTGCGACGTCACCGACGCGGAGTCGGTGGACCGGGCGTTCACCGAGGTCGAGGAGCACCAGGGTCCGGTCGAGGTGCTGGTCGCCAACGCGGGCATCACCGACGATGTCCTGCTCATGCGGATGAGTGAGGAGCA
Organism: Rhodococcus sp. NPDC055112; assembly: GCF_053607505.1. Classification (NCBI taxonomy): domain Bacteria; kingdom Bacillati; phylum Actinomycetota; class Actinomycetes; order Mycobacteriales; family Nocardiaceae; genus Rhodococcus; species Rhodococcus sp. NPDC055112. The sequence goes on along the minus strand of NZ_JBSGTR010000018.1, from coordinate 66,851 downwards.
GTTCACGAACGTCATCGACGCCAACCTGACCGGTGCGTTCCGCTGTGCCAAGCGGGCGAACCGTGCCATGCTGCGGGCGCGCTGGGGCCGGATGATCTTCCTCGGTTCGGTGGTGGGCATGGCCGGTCAGGCCGGGCAGATCAACTACGCCGCCTCCAAGGCAGGCGTGATCGGTCTGGCGCGCTCGGTGACCCGCGAGCTGGGTTCGCGGTCGATCACCGCGAACGTCGTCGCACCCGGCTTCATCGAGACCGACATGACCGCCGACCTGCCGGAGGACATGAAGGAGATGGCGAAGAAGTTCATCCCGCTGCAGCGCGTCGGCAAGGCCGAGGACGTCGCCGCCGTGGTCAGCTTCCTCGCCTCGGAGGATTCCGCGTACGTCTCCGGTGCGGTCATCCCCGTCGACGGCGGCATGGGCATGGGCCACTAGTTCCGCTCGAAACATCACGCACCCAACGACTTTCATTCACAGGAGTAGAAACATGGGCGGACTGCTCGAAGGCAAGACCATTCTCGTCACCGGCATCATCACCGACTCGTCGATCGCGTTCCACGTCGCGAAGGTGGCGCAGGAGCAAGGTGCGAAGGTCATCATCACCGGGTTCGACCGGCTGCGGCTGATCGACCGCATCGCGCAGCGCTTGCCGCAGCCGGTGCCGCCCGCGATCGAGCTCAACGTGCAGGACGACGAGCACCTTGCGACGTTGGCGGACCGAGTTCGTGAGCTCGCCCCCGAGGGGGTCGACGGAGTGGTGCACTCCATTGCCTTCTCGCCGCGCTCCGGGCTGGGTGCACCGTTCCTCGACGCGCCCTGGTCCGACATCTCGACCGCGCTCGAGGTGTCGGCGTATTCGTACGCGTCGCTGGCCAAGGCGCTGCTGCCGGTGCTCAACGACAACGCCTCGATCGTCGGCATGGACTTCGACCCGTCGCGCGCGATGCCGTTCTACAACTGGATGGGTGTCTCGAAGGCCACCCTCGAGGCAGTCAACCGGTACGTGGCCAAGGAAGTCGGCGTGCGGGGTATCCGCTCGAACCTCGTTGCCGCGGGCCCGATCAAGACGCTGGCCGCCAAGGCCATCGCCGGCGACAGCACCGGGCCGGGTGCCGAGCTCGACAAGCTGAACACGGGCTGGGACAACGTCGCCCCGATCGGCTGGAACGTCGACGATCCGACGCCGGTCGCGAAGAGCGTGTGCACGGTGCTCTCTGATTGGCTGCCCGGCACCAGCGCCTCGATCATCTACGTCGATGGCGGCTTCCACGCGATGGCCGGCTAGGTACGAGCACTCCCGCCATGACCACCGAGTACGACGCCCTGCTGCTGCTTTCCTTCGGCGGACCCGAGAAGCCCGACGACGTCCGCCCCTTCCTGGAGAACGTGACCAGGGGCAGGGGAGTGCCGCCCGAGCGCCTCGACGAGGTGGTCGAGCACTACCTGCACTTCGGTGGGGTGTCGCCGATCAATCGGCTCAACCGCGACATCATCGCCGCGGTCGAGGCCGAGTTCGCCGATGCGGGAATCGAATTGCCGATCTACTTCGGCAATCGCAACTGGCATCCGATGGTCGAGGACACCGTCGCTCGCATGCGCGACGACGGTGTCCGCTCGGCGCTGGTGTTCCCCACCTCGGCGTGGGGTGGCTACTCGGGGTGCAGGCAGTATCACGAGGACATCGAGCGGGCGCGGTCGGCGGTCGGCGACGGTGCCCCCGCGCTGGTGAAATTGCGGCAGTACTATGACCACCCCCTGCTCATCGCCGCGTTCGCGGAGGCGATCGCCGCGGCCCGCGAGCAGCTCCCTGCCGATCGGCGCGCCGGTGCCCGCCTCGTGTTCACCGCGCATTCCATCCCGGTCTCCGCGGACGCCTCGGCAGGCCCGCCCGCCGACGGCGGGCGGCTCTACAGCCGACAGGTGGCCGAGGCCGCCCGGTTGTGCGCGGACGCAGTCGGTTTCGAGGAGTACGACCTGGTCTGGCAGTCGCGGTCGGGTCCGCCGCAGATCCCATGGCTCGAGCCGGACATCTGTGATCACCTCGATGCGCTTGCCGCGGCAGGCACCGAGGCGGTCATCGTGTGCCCGGTGGGTTTCGTCTCGGATCACCTCGAGGTGATCTGGGACCTGGACACCGAGGCCAGGGACAAGGCGGCAGAGCTCGGGCTCGGGTACGTCCGGGTCGGCACGCCGGGCACCGATCCGCGCTTCGCGCAGCTGGTGTCGGCGCTGGTGCGGGAGCAGTGCGGCGACGCCGCCCCGCAGCGGCTCGGATCGGAACCGCTGTACGGGGCGGGTGCGAACGGCGCCCTGTGTGCGGTGGCGTGCTGTGAGCCGCCGCGCAGGCCGGGGCGCTGACCGCCTGGATCAGCCCGAGATCTGTTGCAGGGTCCAGCTGTTGCCGTCCGGGTCGGTGAAGCCCGCGTACGAGACGGTCGGCTTGCCGGGGGCGCCCATCTCCTCGACCTCACCCATCTCCACGCCGCGGCCGGCGAGTTCGGCCCGCGCGCCGTGGATGTCGTCGACGACCAGGTGCAGGCCCTTCACCGAACCGGGAGTGGTGTCGACGATGCCGACGCCGAAACAGATGGAGCAGGCCGACCCGGGTGGGGTCAGCTGTACGACGCGGAACTGATCACCCGCGCTGTGGTCGTGGTCGAGCGTGAAGCCCGCCTTGTCGACGTAGAAGGACTTCGCACGATCCACGTCGGTGACGGGAAGCGGTACGAGTTGGAGTCTCAGGTCCACGGTGGTCTGCCCTCTCCTGCGCGTGTCTGGGGACGGTCACCGAGGATCCTCCTCCTCGGCTCGGCGGGTTGTCGACGTACCTCGCCGACGGTGTCGGGTCGGCGAACACCGGCGTAGTGTTCGGACAGTCGGAACCTGGAGAGGCGATGGTGCTGATGCGTACCGACGGAGACACCTGGGACATCGTGAGCAGCGTTGGCCGCACCGCGTTGGGGGTGGCGACCTTCCGAGCGCTGGAATCGGAGCGCCCCGATCCCCTGATCACGGACGGGTTCGCTCGCTGGTTCGTCGAGGCGGCCGGTGATGAGCACTTCACCGGCCTGCTGGCCGACCCCTCCCCACTCGAGGCAATGCCGTTCTTCTTCCCCGGTTTCATGGGCGTGCGGACCAGGTTCTTCGACGAGTACTTCACCGCGGCCACGGCCGACGGGGTGGGGCAGGCGGTGATCGTGGCCGCCGGACTGGACGCGCGGGCATACCGCCTGGACTGGCCGCCGGACGTTACGGCTTTCGAGGTCGACCAGCCGAAGGTCCTGGCCTTCAAGTCCGACGTGCTCGACGCGCACGGTGTTCGGGCGAAGGTCGATCGCAGGCCCGTCGCCGTCGACCTGCGCGAGGACTGGCCTGCCGCGCTGGAGGCGGCGGGATTCGACCCCGGCCGGCCGTGCGCCTGGTCGGCGGAGGGGCTGCTGCCGTACCTACCAGGCGCCGCGCACGATGCGCTCTTCGAGCGGATCGACGGACTCTCCGCGGCCGGCAGCCGGATCGCTCTGGACGGGTTCAGTGCAGGGACGGACGTGAAACGGTTCCTTGCGTTGCGGGACAAGTACTTCGGGGACAAGCCGTTCGGCGACATCGACGTCGAGGCGTTGTTCTACGACGACGAACGGGCCGACCCGGCGCAGTGGTTGGCCGACCACGGATGGACCGTACGGCGGTTCAGCCCGGTCGAACTCACCGCGGCCTACGGTGTGGAGGTCCCGGATCTCCCCGACGACCTCGCGGACCTGGCGCGGACCCCTGCGTACCTCACCGCCACGAAGTAGCGGGTCGGGTCACACCCGCGGCCGGGCCGCCCGCACGGTCGCGGCTACCGCACCGAGACGGGCCGCCCGGATCGTCGACCAGAGCGGCCGGAGGGTCTCCTCGCGTGCCGCCACGCCCGCGGCGGTCTGCGCCCGGATTCCGGTTTCGCCCGCGACTGTGAGGATCGCGGCCACCTGGTCCGCGGTGTCGAAGATGCGCAGCGCGCGATCGGGAGTGGATTCGGGGTAGCTGTGGTGCGAGAACTCCTCGAGCGCCTCGGCGACGCGGGCGCGTGGGTCGCGGTCGTCGGCGGCGAACCCGCCGCGCATGGAGGCGAGTGTGTCGGCCGCGTCGCGGACGGCGCGGCGCATCTCGAACTCGGCCTCGCCCAGCCCCATCTGTTCGACGGGCTGCGGGATGACCGGCACCGGGAACACCGTCCAGCGCAGCACATCCGGACCCTCCACGGTCGGCACGATGCCGACCCCCGGCCGGCCGGGCGCGCCGACCAGGATGCCTTCCTCTGCATGGATGGTGGCCGCCGCGAAGTCGGTACCGGTGGGCAAGCCGCGCACATCACCCGGCGCAGGCAACACCAGGGTGAGCTGGGTGTCCGGCTCTTCGGCGCTCAGCATGCGGGCGATGCGCATCAGCACGATCGGTCCGTTGTCCTGGAGCTGCGGCCATGGCAGGTCCAGACGCAGTGCCACCTCGGCGTCGCCTGCGCCGACCAGGTGCATGGGCGCCCAGGACTGGACGGCGTCGATGACGTCGTCGGGGGAGCTCGCCCCGGCGAGCCAGGAGGCGGCCCACAGGGTCAGGGTGGTGCTGGGACAGGACACGGTATTCCAGCATAGGTCGGCGTGGCGGGCGGCGACCAACCGAATCGGTGTCCTAGCGTTGTCAACCGTGAGTGGACGCGACATGTACGGCGGAAACATCTTCTCGGGTCACACCCGTAGCCGACGACCGGAGTACCCGAAGGTCCCCGCGGACAAGGGGCTCGTGGTCGAGGACTCGGCGACCGGCTACTGCGGTGCGGTGGTCGGCATGGAGAAGACGTACGACGGCGACTACGTCCGTCTGGAGGACGGGCGACGACAGACGCGACTGTTCGCCATGCGTGAGGCGGCCTTCCTGATCGACGGCAAGCCGGTGACCCTGGTGCGGCCGACTGCTGCGAAGAAGCCTGTCGCGGCCACCAGGTCTGCGTCCGGGTCGACCCGGGTGGAGGGGCTGAAGGCCCGCACCGCGCTGCCGAGCCGGATCTGGGTGGAGGGCATCCACGACGCCGCGCTCGTCGAGCGGGTCTGGGGCCATGACCTGCGGGTCGAGGGCGTGGTGGTCGAGCACCTGGAGGGCCTCGACAATCTCGCCGACCGGCTGGCCGAGTTCCGGCCGGGACCGGGACGACGGGTCGGCGTGCTCGCCGACCATCTGGTCGAGGGCTCGAAGGAGTCCCGGATGACACAGAACGTCGGACCGCACGTGTTGGTCACCGGTCATCCGTACATCGACGTGTGGGAGGCGGTGCGACCCAAGGCGGTGGGCATCGCGGCATGGCCCAAGATCCCGCGCGGACAGGACTGGAAGACGGGAATCTGCCGCGAGCTGGGCTGGGGGACCCCGCAGGACGGGTGGCGCCGCGTCTACGGCGCCGTGTCCAGCTTCCGCGACCTGGAGTCGCCGTTGATCGGCGCGGTCGAGCGGCTGGTCGACTTCGTCACCGCCACGGACTGATCCCGCGGTCTCTTCCCGGGCCGCGCTCGGGGGGAACTCTGGTTAGATGGTGTTGTGGCAGCACTTGTCTGGCTGATAGCAGGAGTTTTGCTGGCCGCGGCCGAGGCATTGTCGGGGGACTTCTTCCTGCTGATGTTGGCCGGCGGCGCCTTTGCCGCGGCCGGGGTCAGCGCGGTGACCGACTGGCCGGTGTGGATCGACGCCGTCGTGTTCGGCGTGGTGTCGCTCGCACTCGTCCTCGGGGTGCGGCCCGCGTTGCTGCGCCGCTTCGCGAAGCCGCCGCTGCTACCGACCAACGTCGAGGCGCTCACCGGTAAACACGCGCTGGTGCTCGAGGAGGTTGCCGAGCACGCGGGCCAGATCAAGCTCGCGGGCGAGGTGTGGACCGCGCGCCCGCTCGACAGCTCCGAGGTGTATCCGCCGGGAACGACCGTGACCGTGATGGAGATTGACGGCGCGACCGCCGTCGTATGGAGGGGACCGTAATGGCCGCATTGATCGTTCTGGCCGTCATCGTGCTGCTGGTGGTGATCGTGGTGGCGAAGTCCGTCGCCCTTGTCCCGCAGGCGGAGGCGGCCGTCATCGAGCGGCTCGGCCGCTACGCGCGGACGGTGTCCGGCCAGCTCACCTTCCTGGTTCCGTTCGTGGACAAGATCCGGGCCAAGGTCGACCTGCGTGAGCGGGTGGTGTCCTTCCCTCCGCAACCGGTGATCACCCAGGACAACCTGACCCTGAACATCGACACGGTCGTCTACTTCCAGGTGACCAACCCGCAGGCCGCGGTGTACGAGATCAACAACTACATCGTGGGCGTGGAGCAGCTGACCACCACCACGCTGCGCAACGTGGTCGGCGGCATGACCCTCGAGGAGACGCTGACCTCGCGCGATTCGATCAACGGTCAGCTTCGCGGGGTACTGGACGAGGCCACCGGCCGCTGGGGGCTGCGCGTCGCCCGGGTCGAGCTCAAGAGCATCGATCCGCCGCCGTCGATCCAGGAGTCGATGGAGAAGCAGATGAAGGCGGACCGCGAGAAGCGCGCGATGATCCTCACCGCCGAGGGCCACCGCGAATCCGCCATCAAGACCGCGGAGGGCGACAAGCAGTCGCGGATCCTCGCGGCGGAGGGCGCCAAGCAGGCATCGATCCTCAGCGCCGAGGGCGAGCGGCAGTCCCGCATCCTGCGCGCGCAGGGTGAGCGGGCCGCGAAGTACCTGCAGGCGCAGGGGCAGGCGAAGGCGATCGAGAAGGTTTTCGCGGCCATCAAGGCAGGCAAGCCGACACCGGAACTTCTTGCGTACCAGTATCTTCAGACTCTGCCGCAGATGGCACAGGGCGACGCGAACAAGGTGTGGCTGGTGCCGAGCGACTTCGGGGATGCGCTGAAGGGCTTCGCACGGACCCTCGGTGCGCCGGGGGAGGACGGGGTGTTCCGGTACGAGCCGAGCCAGGTCCAGGAGGACCTGCCCAAGCCTGAGGACGACTCGGCGGAGGTCGCGGACTGGTTCGAGATGAAGGCGGACCCGACCGTCGCGCGCGCGGTCGCGGCGGCGGAAGCCGTTGCGCGCCAACCCGTCGACACCTCACTCGTGCCCGAGCACCAGCTCGAGCCGCAGCGCCACGAGGCGAGCGAGCTGCCCGCGGGCCCCGCGGATCCGGGTGGGCAGCTGCCGCCGGGGTAGCCGGAAGCGGTCGCTCAGGTCGGCGTGTGTGCGGGCCGACCGACGACCGATTCGACGACGCTGAGGACGGCGGCCGCGAGACGCTCGGTCTGGCCGTCCCGGACGTAGTGGAGCACCATGTCGGGGTTGATGGTGGCCAGCAGGACCGGGGCCAGTGCCTCGGCGTCGAGATCCGGTCGAGCCTCCGCGAGCAGAGCGGCGATGTGCCCGTACCAGAATCCGTGAATCGCCTCGGTGTGCGGGTCGGCGGTGGCGTTGTCGTAGGCGATCATCAGTTCGACGTTGTCCGCGACAAGGCGGAACATCGCGTCGAAGTAGGCGAGCAGTCTGTCGCTCGCAGGCGCGCCGGGCCCCAGCGGCGGATCGCCGCTGACGACCGCGTCACGCAGGTTGTGAGCGCGTTCGAGGACCAGGGCCTTCATCAGCCCGGCGCGGCTACCGAACCGGTGGAAGACGGTTCCCTTGCCGACGCCTGCCGCCGTCGCGATCTGCTCGATCGAGACGTTGTCGGCGCCGAACTCGTTCAGGAGCGCGTCGGTCGCTTCGAGAATCGCGCGACGATTTCGGGCGGCGTCGCTGCGCTCCCGCGTTGATCCGCTACCCACCCGTGTACCTCCATTGACAAGTTGACCGCCGGTCCATAACGTGACTCTCGTCCGACAACTGGACCGGCGGTCAAATTAGGGAGTGTCGATGCGGGCAATAGTAATGACATCGGTCGGTGGACCCGAGGTGCTCGTCGAGCAGGACGTGCCCGCGCCGCAGCCCGGGGCCGGGGAGGTGGTGATCCGAGCCGAGGCGATCGGGGTCCATTTCGCCGAAACGCAGCTCCGCTCAGGGATCTTCCCGTCGCCGGCGGTCACGCCGTTCGTCTTCGGGGGCGAGGCCGCGGGGACGGTCGTCGAGGTGGGCGAGGGCGTCGACCGGGGCATGATCGGGGCGCGGGTGATCGCGACGACCGACGGCACCGGCGCCTATGCCGAGCGTGTGGTGGCCGCGGCCGCCGCGACGGTCCTTGTCCCCGGCGGGCTGTCGTTGACGGACGCGGTGGCGGTGGCGGTGCCGGGTGCGGTGGCGTTGACCCTGCTGCGTGCCGCTGCCCTGCGGGGCGGTGAGGTGGTGCTCGTGGAGGCCGCCGCGACGGGAGTCGGCGCGTACCTGACCCAGTTGGCGGGCGAGTTCGGCGCGGCGCGCATCCTCGCCACCGCAGGGCGCGACGACAAGCGCGAGCGGGCGCGCTCGTTCGGCGCAGACGAGGTGATCGATCACTCCGACCCGGAATGGTCGGGTCGCGTGCTCGAAGTCCTCGGCGATGCGACCATCGACGTCGCTTTCGAGTCGATCGGCGGCGAGTCCGCGGCGCGACTGCTGGATCTGATGACCCCGTTGCAGGGTCGAATGCTGTTCTACGGGTTGCTGAGTGGTCGGCCGCCGGCGATCGGGCCCATGGATCTGATGCCACGAGGGCTCACGCTCACGGGCTGTGGCGGGCAGGCGTGGCTCGGGCATGTCGCAGCGGCCAGGGCCGAGATCCTCGAGCGTGCGGCCGCAGGAACCCTCACGCCCGTTGTCGATTCGATTCTTCCCCTCGGCGACGCCGCGCTGGCGCACCAGAAGATCGAGAAGCGGGCCGCCATGGGGAAGATGATCCTGGCGCCGATCGTCAGCTGATGAGCGCCTTCGCGACCCCGCACACCGCCACCGACCACAGCACGCTGGTGAAGGTGCCGATGATGAACTGTTCGGACGCATAGGGTTCGCGCAGTTCCGGGTAGCGAGCCAGGCCCTTGACCGCGAGGACGATCGCGAGGCCCTCGGGCCAGCCGGCCAGGATGGCCACCGCGACGGCGCTGCGCTCGAGTATGCCGATGATCCGGCCGCCGTACAGTGGACCCTTCTCTGGCGTCGGTCCGGCGTCCTCCTGACGCTTGGCGATGCGAAATGCCGCGCGTACCAACGGCGCTCCACCGGTGGCCGCGGCCAGCACGGCGAGTACCAGGGTTGCGCCGAGCGCGAATCCCGTGACGGGCTCGGTCGCGGTGGCGGCCAGCGCGGCGCCGCCGAGTGCGAGTGTCGCGATGGTCGGGCTGATCCACAGCCGGATCCTGCCGCTCGCGAGCACCACGGGCGACGCCGCGGCGAGGCCGAGCAGGATCAGGGCGAGCGTGGTCATCGGGCCGCCTCCCGGAGAAGTCGCAGGGCGAGGGTGCGTCCGGCGCACTCGGCCTGCCATCCGGCCACGGCCAATCGCTGCGACATGGCCTGCTTGCTGATGTCGAGCCGCTCCGCGGCCTCGGCCTGGGTGAGTCCCTCCCGCATCGCGGCGACCGCGTTCCTGCCCGGCTCGGACCTCCTCGACACGAGCACGGACACCAGCATCAGGGCCGTTTCCGCATCGGCGGCGGAGCCGGCGTCGGGCCCGGTGACGGCGATCGAGCCGGGCAGGTTCTTGGCTCGATCGACGGCGTCCCTTGCTGCTTCGAAGGCCTGCCCGCGTCCGGCCCTGGTGCTGGCGGGCAGGGGGCTCTCGACGGGGCCGACGCCGATCCCGACGCTCCAGTGCCCGCGTGCGGCCAATTCGAGTGCGAGATCGACCACCACATCGGCCCGTTCCGCCACCGCCTGCACCTCGTCGCCTGCTGTGCGCTCGAAGGGGCGGAGCAGTGGCGCGTCGGCGAACTCGCGCAGGATCGGATCGACGCGGTCGACGTCGCGGCGGCTGCCACGCTGGTCGACCGTCATGACGAACATTCGTCAAGGCTAGGAACTAGATCCTGTCAAGTCAAGGTTCAAAACTTGATTCGTATTGATCTAGCGTGCAGCCTTGACTTCGCTGCTGTTGCCGGCGGTCGGTACGCCCATTCGGGCATCCAGCACCAGGCCGATGACGCCGATTGCGATGCAGACCGCGGAGAAGGCGAGCAGCGCCGGGTTGGTGTCGCCACCGAGGGCGTTGCCGAGCACCACGACACCGATGGTGCCGGGCAGCACCCCTGCCAGGGTGGCGAGCATGTAGGGCAGGAGTCGGACCGACGACACGCCGCTGCAGTAGTTGATCACCGAGAACGGAACCGCGGCGATCAGGCGCAGCGAACCCACGGCCAGCCAGCCTCGCCGGGCGAGTCGGTCGTCGATCGCCTGGATCGCCGGGTGTGTCATCCGCGAGGCGAACGCATCGCGTCCGACTGCACGCACCAGCAACAGCGCCAGCACGGCGCTGACGGTGGTCGCGGCGACGGCGATCAGGATTCCGGTCGCCGCCCCGAACAGCACGCCCGCACTGAGCGTGAAGACGGTGCGGGGGACCGGAGCTACCGTGACGAGGGCATGCACGGCGAAGAACACCAGCGGGAAGGCGGGGCCGACGGACCGTGCCCACTCCCGAACCTCGTCGACGGACGGATGCGGGACGATCAGCGCGGCGACCAGCAGTGCCGCGGCGACCAGCAGCCCGGCGATCAGCTTCGGATCACGAAGGCGCCTGGTCACGTTCGCCAAGAGTACTCGGCGCGGGGCGGCGGCAGGTGACCGTCGCGACCCCACACTCCCGGCCGTCGGCGTCGGTGCAGGTGACACGGCTCACCACGACCCGGCGTCCGGCGCGCACCACCTCGGCCTCGAAGACGGCCGGGCGGTCAAGCGGCACAGTTCGGAAGAAGTTGATCCGCAGGGAACTGGTGTCCATGGCACCCGCCGACCCGGCCGCGGCCGCGTTGCCCGCGAGGTCGTAGGCGCAGGCCTGCACGCCGCCGTGCATGACACCGAGCGCGTTGGCGAGCGACCGGTTCGGCGGCACGGTCAGCCGCGCGCCGCGGTCGGTCCGTTCGAGGGTGCCGCCGATGGTTTCCAGTGGCGTCATCGTGGTCGGTCCGGACCCGTTTGCGGGTGCGAGCGGGCGTTCGTCGCGGGACTGCTGGACGCCGTCGACGAAGTTGCCCCAGGCGGTGCCGGTGGCGACCAACTGGCCCGCGGCGTCGAACACCCGTACCGAACTCATCGCGCCGTCCTCGCCGCGGGTCTCGAGCCTGCCCTCGGCGGTGAGGTGCGGCCCGGTCCAGCCGGTCGGCCGGACGAAGTCGACGGACAGGTCGGCGCTGACCAGCCCGGCCCGGTCGCCGCGCCGCTCGTACATGGTGAAACCGAGGCAGTCGTCGAGCAGTACCCCGAGCGCCGCGGTCCTGCCGGGTGGCTCGGGCGTGCCCAGGTCCATCGTCATCCGGTTCACCTCGCCGTCGCGGGTGGCCGGACTGACCCGGAACAGGGCCTGTGGCGTTACCCGCTCGGCGCCCGTCCGGACATTCGCAATGCTCATTGCGTGGAGGTTACCGAAGGGTAGGTGATCCAGGCGATAGTGGCCGAAAGGGTGCGGCTAGCATCACAGAAACAATGACTGTGTCCGAATATGGAGAGGAAGCAGACACCGTGTCACAAGCTCCTGTGTCACACGCTTCACAGGCCGAGGACGCCGCACGCGACTACGCGAAGTGGCAGAAGGCTGTGGCCGCGGTGCTGGCGAAGGCCCGCAAGGTCGATGTGGCTGACATGCCCGCCGAGCCCGAGCGGCTGCTCGACACCACTACGTACGACGGTGTGACCATCGCGCCCCTGTACACGCGCCGCGATGAGACCCCCGAAACCGCGCTCCCGGGCGTGTTCCCCTTCGTTCGTGGCCGCGACGCCCACCGCGACGTGAACCGCGGTTGGCTCGTCAGCGCCAGTTTCGGTGCGGGAGAAGCGGACCCGAAGGCGGCCAACCAGGCGATCCTGGACGGGCTCGAGAACGGCATCAGCGCGATCTGGCTCCGTGCGGGCGGCCGCGACGTGCCGGCCGCCGCGGTGGCGCAGGCCCTGGACGGGGTGCTGCTCGACCTCGCGCCGCTCACCCTCGACGCAGGCGCCGAAACGGCTGTCGCCGCGGAGGCGGTGCTCGCGTTGCTCGACGAGCGCGCGACCGCAGGCGACGGCGTGACGGATCGCGCCGCGGTCACGGTCGGCTTCGGTGCCGCGCCGCTGACCAGCAGCTTCTCCGGTCACGACGACGTCGACCTGGCCGTGTCGGTTGCTCTCGCGCAGGCTGCCGCGGGCCGGGCCGAGACGGTCCGCGCCATCACCGTCGACGGCACCGCGTTCCACAACGCGGGCGCGAGCGACGCCGAGGAACTGGGTGCGGCCATCGCGGCCGGGCTGGAGTACCTGCGCGCGCTCACGGGTGCGGGAACCACGATCTCGGCGGCCCTCGGCCAGGTCGAGTTCCGGTTCTCCGCCACCGACGACCAGTTCCAGACGATCGCGAAATTCCGAGCGGCTCGCCGGCTCTGGGCCCGCATCGCGCAGGTCTGCGGTGCATCCGAGTTCGGCGGCGCGCCGCAGCACGCCGTCACCTCGGCCGCGATGATGTCCCAGCGTGACCCGTGGGTGAACATGCTCCGAACCACCCTCGCCGCGTTCGGTGCGGGTGTCGGCGGGGCCGACGCGGTGACCGTGCTCCCCTTCGACGTGGCGGTGCCCGAGGGCACGCTGGAGACGTCGAAGTCGTTCGGGGCCCGCATCGCCCGCAACACCCAGCTGCTGCTGCTCGAGGAGTCCCACCTCGGCCGGGTGCTCGATCCCGGCGCCGGCTCCTGGTACGTCGAGGACCTCACCGCGGCCATCGCGGCGAGGGCGTGGGAGTTCTTCCAGCAGATCGAGGCCGACGGTGGCTACGCCGCGGCGCTCGAGTCGGGCCTGATCGCCGACCGGGTCGCGGCCACCCGCGCCACCCGTGAGTCCGACATCGCCCACCGCAAGACGTCGTTGACGGGAGTCAACGAGTTCCCGAACCTCGACGAGAAGCCGCTGCCGGTCGACGCCGAGTCGCCGCTGGCCGACGTCGCCCGCTACGCCGCGGCCTTCGAGGCACTGCGGGACCGCTCCGACAGGTACCTGGCGGACAACGGGTCCCGGCCGAAGGTGTTCCTCGCCGCGCTCGGCCCGGTGGCCGAGCACAACGGCCGCACCACCTTCGCCTCGAACCTGCTCGCGTCCGGCGGCATCGAGGCAGTGAATCCCGGCACGCTCGACCTGGCCACCGTGGCCGGCATCGTGAGCGATTCGGCCACCACGGTCGCGGTGCTCTGCGGCACGGACAAGCGGTACGTCGCGGACGGTGTCCCGGCTGTGGACGCGTTGCGCGCGGCGGGCATCACCACGGTGCTGCTGGCCGGTCCGGAGAAGACCTTTGCCGAGGCGGAAGGCCAGGACCGTCCCGACGGATTCCTCACCGCCCGTATTGATGCAGTGTCGGCGCTGGCCGACCTGCTCGACACCCTGGGAGTGAAATGACCACCCGCGAGGTCAAGCACGTGATCGGCAGTTTCGCCGACGTGCCGCTGACGGACCCGGATTTCCCCGCGCCGCAGGCGCCGACCGCCGATCAGGTCGCCGCGCACGTCGCCGAGGCGGCGGCCGCCAACAACTACACCGCCGACGAGGTGGTGTGGTCGACTCCCGAGGGCATCGACGTCAAGCCGGTGTACACCAGGGTGGACCGCGACGAGGCCCAGTCCGAGGGCTACCCACTCGACAGCTTCCCCGGAGCTGTCCCGTTCCTGCGCGGACCGTACCCGACGATGTATGTCAACCAGCCCTGGACCATTCGCCAGTACGCCGGGTTCTCCACCGCGGCCGAGTCCAACGCCTTCTATCGCCGCAACCTGGCGTCCGGGCAGAAGGGCCTGTCGGTCGCCTTCGACCTCGCGACCCACCGCGGCTACGACTCCGACCACCCGCGCGTCCAGGGCGACGTCGGAATGGCCGGTGTGGCCATCGATTCCATCCTCGACATGCGTCAGCTCTTCGACGGCATCGACCTGTCCCAGGTGTCCGTGTCGATGACCATGAACGGCGCGGTGCTGCCGATCCTCGCGCTCTACGTTGCCGCGGCGGCAGAGCAGGGCGTCACGCCGGACAAGCTGGCCGGAACCATTCAGAACGACATTCTGAAAGAGTTCATGGTCCGCAACACCTACATCTATCCGCCCAAGCCGTCCATGCGGATCATCTCCGACATCTTCGCGTATGCCAGCGCCGAGATGCCGAAGTACAACTCGATCTCCATCTCCGGCTACCACATTCAGGAAGCCGGGGCGACGGCCGACCTGGAGCTGGCCTACACCCTCGCCGACGGTGTCGAGTACATACGGGCCGGGCTGGCCGCGGGCATGGACATCGATGCGTTCGCGCCGCGACTGTCGTTCTTCTGGGCAATCGGCATGAACTTCTTCATGGAGGTCGCGAAGCTGCGGGCCGGCCGACTGCTGTGGGCCGAGCTGGTGGCCAAGTTCGATCCCAAGAGCAGCAAGTCGCTGTCGCTGCGTACCCACTCGCAGACCTCGGGCTGGTCGCTCACCGCGCAGGACGTGTTCAACAACGTGCCGCGCACCTGCATCGAGGCGATGGCCGCGACCCAGGGCCACACCCAGTCGCTGCACACCAACGCCCTCGACGAGGCCATCGCGCTGCCGACCGACTTCTCGGCCCGCATCGCCCGCAACACCCAGCTGTTGCTGCAGCAGGAGTCCGGCACCACGCGTCCGATCGATCCGTGGGGCGGCTCGCACTACGTCGAGTGGCTGACCAACGAACTGGCGAACCGCGCCCGCGCGCACATCGCCGAGGTCGAGGCGGCAGGCGGCATGGCGCAGGCCATCGGCGAGGGCATCCCGAAGCTGCGCATCGAGGAGGCCGCGGCCCGCACGCAGGCCCGCATCGACTCCGGCCGCCAGCCGCTGATCGGTGTCAACAAGTACGTGCCCGACGAGCCGGACAGCATCGAGGTGCTCAAGGTCGAGAACTCGAAGGTGCGCGCCGAGCAGCTCGCCAAGCTGGAGCGGTTGCGGGCCGAGCGGGACGAGGACGCGACGCAGGCCGCGCTCGCCGAGCTCACCCGGGCGGCTGCCTCCACCGAGGGCGGCATGGAGAACAACCTGCTCGCGCTCGCCGTCGTCGCGGCCCGCGCGATGGCGACCGTCGGCGAGATCTCCGACGCGCTGGAGAAGGTGTACGGGCGTCACCAGGCCGAGATCCGGACCATCAGTGGTGTGTACCGGGACGAAGCAGGAAAGGCGGAGAACATCGCCACCGCAACCGAACTCGTCGAGAAGTTCGCCGATGCCGAGGGCCGCCGCCCCCGCATCCTGGTCGCCAAGATGGGCCAGGACGGACACGATCGAGGCCAGAAGGTGATCGCCACGGCGTTCGCGGACCTGGGCTTCGACGTCGACGTGGGACCGCTGTTCCAGACTCCCGACGAGGTGGCCAACCAGGCCGCCGACGCCGACGTGCACGTGGTCGGTGTCTCCTCCCTGGCGGCCGGACACCTCACCCTGGTGCCCGCGCTCCGGGAGGCGCTCGCCGCGGTGGGACGGCCCGACATCATGGTCGTGGTCGGCGGCGTCATCCCGCCCGGCGATTTCGACGAGCTGTACCAGGCCGGCGCGGCCGCGATCTTCCCGCCCGGCACGGTGATCGCGGATGCGGCCACCGGCCTGCTGGAGAAGCTGGCCGCGCAGTTGGGGCACGATCTGAGTGCCAGCTGACAGGCCTGCCCTTGATCTGACGGCCCTCGGCGACGCTGTGCTCGCAAACCAGCGCGCACAGCTCGCCAAGGCCATCACCCTGGTCGAATCGACCAGGGCCGACCACCGGGAGCAGGCGCAGCAGCTGCTGCTGCGCCTGCTCCCGCACGCGGGCGGCGCGATCCGCGTCGGCATCACCGGCGTCCCAGGGGTGGGCAAGTCGACCACCATCGAGGCGCTCGGCATGCACCTGCTCGAGCTCGGTCACAAGGTGGCGGTGCTGGCGGTCGACCCGTCCTCGACCCGCACCGGCGGTTCGATCCTGGGCGACAAGACCCGCATGCAGAACCTGTCGGTTCAGCCGAACGCCTATATCCGGCCGTCCCCGACCTCGGGGACGCTCGGCGGCGTGGCCAAGGCGACCCGCGAGACGATCGTGCTGCTCGAGGCCGCCGGGTTCGACGTGATCCTGGTCGAGACCGTCGGCGTCGGCCAGTCCGAGGTGACCGTGGCGAACATGGTCGACACCTTCACCTTTCTCACGCTCGCCAGGACGGGTGACCAGCTCCAGGGCATCAAGAAGGGCGTGCTGGAACTGGCCGACATCGTCACGGTGAACAAGGCGGACGGCAAGCACGCGATCGAGGCCAAGGCCGCGGCGCGCGAGCTCGCGGGTGCCCTGCGGTTGATCTACCCGCACGACGCGCTGTGGAAGCCGCCGGTGCTGACCATGAGCGCGCTGGAAAACGTTGGTGTGGACAAGTTCTGGGACACCGTGCTCTTGCATCGGAAGGTGCTCGGCGATGCGGGGGAGCTCGAGGCCAAGCGTCACCAGCAGCAGGTGGACTGGACCTGGTCGATGGTGCACGACCAGCTGTTGCGCCGGCTCGAGACCGACACCGCGGTCAAGGCGATCCGCCACGACGTCGAGCAGCAGGTGCGCGACGGCTCGCTGACGGCGGCGCTGGCCGCGCACCAGATCCTGGACGCGTTCGACAGTTAGGCGCGGCGGGCAGCATCGTGGAATCGTGTGTGATGACCCGGGTCGTGCCTGTCACGACCCGGGATCACTCTGTCTGTACCAAGACGGGGCCTCTGCGGGTTTGCTGAACGGAGTTTGTGTGGCACAGAAGGACTGGCCGTGGACTCGTCCGTTGTGACATCGCTGGGCGATGCCGACGCGGCCGCGTCACGCGGCAGTCGTGCCCGATTCAGATCCGCGCTCGCCACGACCGGGCTGCTCGTTGCGGTCGCCAGTGCCATGGTGGTGCCGCCGTTGCTTGCGCACTCGACCGCCGATCAGCTCGACCGGTTGAGCGAATCGGACGTAGTCGAGGAATCCGCCACATCCTCGGAGATCGCCCTGCCCGAGGGCGCGGGGAGTTCCGCGGGCCTGAGGGCGCTTGCCGCCGCGTACACGCAGGCAGGCAAGCCCTACAGCTGGGGCGGAACCGGGCCAGACGCGTGGGACTGTTCGGGTCTCGTGCAGTGGGCATTCGGGCAGGCCGGAGTGGACCTGCCGCGGGTGAGCGAGGACCAGGCGTTGGCAGGCGAACCGATTCCGGTCGAGGCGATGGCTCCGGGCGACGTGATCACCTTCCGTGACGCCGCCGACCATGTGGGCATCTACGCGGGTTTCGGGCAGGTGTTCAACGCATACGACGAGGACGTCCCGATCGGCCTGACCGAGCTCGCCGATCTGCCGCCCATCCACAACGTGCAGCGGTTCTGAGCTACGCGTCAGCGCTGCAGTGCGGTTGTGATGAGATCGTGCCCGAGGTCGTACCGGATGCCGTCCGGGTTCGTCAGGTCCGGCCCGCGGTACCAGGATTCGTCGGCCTCCGGGTGGGGGCCGACCAGGCCGGTGCGGCCGCTGCCGTACGGGCTGACGACGGCCGCGACCGTGTCGTTCGGGTATCGGGCGAGCACCGTGGCTCCGACTGCGCCCCAGTCGTCACCGGGCACTCTGAACGCCGCGCCGTCCTGGAAGAACAGGTGACGTCGCTCGTCGCGCCACCTCACCTCCACGACGGTGTCCTCGGTGCCGTCGACAGTGGCCTCATCGGTTCCGATGTACTGCCGAACCCGCCCCGGGAACAGGTTGTAGCCCGGGTCGGCGCCTGCGAGATAGGCGCCGAGGCAGAAGCCGAGGTAGGTGCCGCCCGACGCCACCCACTCACGTAGGTGCGGGGCGTAGCCCCGGACGCGGCGCCACGCGGGGTCGAGGGTCCCGCCGCCCGGCTGCGCGTAGAGCGTTGCGCCGGAGAGAGACTCGGGTGTGACATCGACCTCTTCGTCGGGTCCGCAGTACACCGCGCGCAGCGGGGTCGGGGCTGACTCGAGCAGGCGGGCCACCGACTCCGCGCATCCGGCACACGTCGCGGGACCGCGGTACACGAGTGCGACGGGGCGGTCGTCCTCGAGCAGATGCGGGAGGCCAACGGCGGCGGCCGCGCCGACTCCGCCGACACCGGCCGCTCCGATCAGGAACCGCCGCCGCGTCACCGGGCCCGCAGTTCGGCTCACGCGCGGCCTACCCGGGACTCGACGGCCCGGCGGACCCGGGTGGTCACCGAGGTGACGAGACCCTCGAGCGGGCCGCGACCGGCCGTCGCGCGCCAGGCGAGTGCCACGACACCGATGACCAGGACCTGTCGCAGATAGCCCTCCGTCGCGCCGTACATGTCGAAGTCGGAGTTGATGAACATGATGTGGCCAACGTAGACGGTCAGCGACATCGTGCCCACGGCGACCAATGGCGCGGTGAGGATGTTGACGGCACGAGCCACGATCGGCTGGCCGATCCGGAACAGCAGCAGGCACAGGCCGAGAACCAGGAGCGAGCTGCCCACGGTGTTCATCAGGTCCAGCGAGGTGCCGGTGTGCGGGCCGTTGACCCCCAGCCACCACCAGGTGTCGGTGGGCACGGTGCCGTCGGAGCCGAACGCGAGGACTTCCGCCAGGGTGTCGGGATCGGTGATCGCCTCGAGTCGGTTCAGGCCGTCGAACGGGTGCATGACCGTCCACGACAGGGTGGCGGACAGCGAGACGAGCAGCGCGCCGAAGCCCGTGAGCCAGTAGTTGATCCGCAGAGACGAGAGGTCGAGCCGGCCGACAACGATTCCCACCAGTACGTAGGTCATCCATACGACCACCGGGAACTCCCCGGTGAACATCAGATTGGCCAGCGACTCGAACGGCTTGACCAGCACTGTCTCCCAGGACAGCTGCCGGGTGAACGGCTCAGGGAGATGCGGGCGCACGAGCTGACTGAGCACAGGCATCAACGCGGCGGACGCCACCGCCAGCACCACCAGCGTGCGGGTGCCCAGATACACCAGGGGTACAGCGAGCAGGAACATGACGGCGTAATAGGGAAGGATCACCACCCCGTAGTCGATCTCGGTGTATCCCAAAGACAACCCGATCAGGCCGAGCATCGCGGCACGGGCGACCAGCGACGCGGCGGTGCCGCGAGACCGCGGCCCGCGCGGCAGGCGGCGACGACCGGACAGAAAGGCGATCGCGACTCCGGCCAGCACGGCGAACATCGCTGATGCGTGTCCGGCCGAGAGGCTGTACGACATGGTCGGGTTGCCGTCCGCGTCGTAGTCGTCCAGCGAGTGCACGGCGATCATGCCGAGCACGGCCAGGCTGCGGGCCAGATCGATGCCGCGCAGGCGGATCCGCCGCCGTGCGGGGATGGCGGCAACGGGACTGTCGGTCAGTGTCGTCATGTCAGCTCATCACCGCGTCGATCAGGTCGAGGCCGGCGACGGTGCCGACGCCGGCGGGAGTGGGCAGTCCGGAATCGGTGAACCAATCGGCGTCCGCTTCCGGGTGCGGGCCGACGACCCCGACGCGACCCGCACCGAAGCGGGCGGTGAGCGCGGCGACCTGGCCGTTGGCGTACGCGGCCAGCACATACATGCCGGGCGGAAAGAGCTGCGGCAGTTCGAAGGTCGGGCCGTCCTGGAAGTACATCGGCAGCGGACGGCCCCGCCACCGCACGTCGACGACGGTGGCCTGGGGCCCGGCGACCTCGGACCGCTCGGTGGAGATGTAGCGGTCGGTGTCTCCTGGAAGCAGATCGAAGCCCGGCGTGGCGCCTGCGAGGTACCCGCCGAGACAGAACCCCAGGTAGCGTCCGCCGCCGGCGACATACTCGCGGACCGTGTTCCGATGTCGACGCATCCGCCGCCAGGCGGGGAGCAGTTCGTCACCGCCGGGTTGGGCGTAGACGGCCGCGGACTGCAGGACGCTGGGTGCGAGCGGCAGGTCCTCGTCGGGGCCCACGTAGCGGACGTCGAAGTTCCACCGGCTGCGCGCGAGCAGTGCGGCCACGGATTCCGCACAGCCGGGCAGGGTTGCGCCGCCACCGCGGTACACCAGGGCGAGGGGGCGGTGGTACGAGTGCCTCACGCGTGCACCGCCTGCGCCGGGACGCCTTCCCACCGCGTGTTGGCGGGCAATTCGTCGCCCTTCATCAGCAGGGACAGGGCGCCGAGTTCGGCGTGCTCACCGACGACCGCGTCGTAGAGCACCACCGCGCGGGTGCCGACGGTCGCGCCTGCGCCGACGGTCACCGTCGACATCTTCATCACCCGGTCCTCGAACAGGTGCGTCTGCAGCGATACCCCGGCGCCGATCACCGCGTCGTCGCCGACCTGCACCAGGTCGAACTCGGTGAGATAGGTGGTACCGATCCAGACCCGCCTGCCCATGCCCGCGCCGAACCAGCGCAGGATCATCGGCAGGAACGGGGTTCCGGTGAGCTGCCCCAACAGGACCGGGACTGCCGCGGACTCGTACATGCCGGTGGCGAACTCGGACCGTCGCACGAACCTGGCCCACAGCGGTTCGACCCGCGGCCGGTAGGTGCCGACCAGGTTCTTCTTCACCGCCGCGGAGAACAGGACCACCCCCAGCGCCGTTGCCAGCGCGAGCAGCGGAGCCGACGGGATCGTCCAGGTGAGGGTGCTGGCACGGGCGATCAGCGAGAGCCCGAGCAGATAGAAGTAGAGACTCACCCCGATCACCGTTGGCGGCAGCACGATCCGGAAGAACTCGATCCACCAGCGGTGGGCGACCACCGCTCGGCTCGGTGCGAAGGTCTCCGTCTCGTCGAACTGGCCGCTGTCCTGGCGGGCGGGCAGGTAGAAGGCCGGATTGCCGAGCCACGAGGTGTCGGGCGGAACGCCCTCGGCCGGCGGGACGGTGAGCACGCCGACCAGCGAACCGTCGCCGGTGCGCATTCCACTCGGCAGTACCGCGGCGTTGCCGATGAACGCCCGGGTGCCGATCTCGGTGGGGGCGAACGTCATCCGGCCGTTGCAGAACGTGCTGCCGCCGAGGCTCGCCATGTCGGCGACGAAGCTCTCCTCGCCGATGGTGAGCAGATCGGGGTCGATGTGGGAGACGGTCGAGACCTCGGCGCCGCGGCCGACCTCCGCGCCGAGCAGGCGCAGCCACGGCACCGTGTAGAGGGTCGCGTAGAGGGTGTTCGTGTAGAGCAGGCTCATCTCGAACAGCTTGTCGGTGGCCCACTTCCTGACGCCGAGCGCGGACGCCTCGGGGAAGGTGCCGGTCGGCAACGACGGCAGGATCAGCTTCTTGCCGAGCGCGACGACGGCGCACACGCTGGCAACGTAGACGGCACCGGAAGCCAGCGTCGCCAGCAACGAGGCAATCATCCCGTACTCGAGCAGAACCGCCCACACCAGCACCAGGCTCGGCACGATGGTCGCGATGGTCAGTGCCTCGAGGGTGAGCACTCCGAACGCGGTGAGCAGCAGTAACTTCGGGGTCCACTCGGGTGCAGGCTCGTCCGCGGCCATCGCTTCGATCCGCGGGTCGAGGGTGTGGACCGGGCGTGGCGGCGAGCCGGACCAGCGGCTGTGCGCAGGTATCGTCGCGCCCTCCGCGAGCACGGACTGGTCGCCGAGCATCGCGCCGTCGCCGACGACGGCGCCGGGTTCCAGTGCGCAGTTCGCGGCGACGTATGCGTGCGCACCGACGACGATCGGCGCCACGACGACCTGGCGGCCGACGACCCGCCACGGCCGCACGTCGGTGTTCGTGCCGAGCGAGGCCCCGGTGCCGATGGTCACCAGTGCTGGGAACGACACGGTCGAGGTGCCGATGTGGGCGCCTGTACCCACCCGGGCGCCGAGGGCCCGCAGGAACGGGGCCATCAGCGGCGATCCGCTGAGCACGGGCATCGGCGCCAGCAGCATGAGGTGGTCGACCATCCACAGGCGTAGATACGTTGTGCCCCACAGCCGATAGCGGCCGGGACCGATGCCCGCGGACAGCGGCCGGATCGCGGCGACCGGGACCACCCACCGCACCACCAGGTACGACGGAACGGTGGCGATCAGCAGGTCGACGAGGGCGTCGAACGACGGCTGACCGCCGTGGCGGACGTACACGATCGAGACCGGGATCGTCACCACGAGCAGGACGAGGAGGACGAACAGGGCCTGCAGCGCCCCGGCGCGCCGCACAGCCGCACTGCCGATCGGTTCCCCAACGGCGCGGTGTGTCGGCGGGACCGGGGGCAGGGCGCCGCCGTTGCCGCCGATTCCGATCAGTGTTGCGGACATCGCACGAATCGTCGGCTGGGCGTACACGTCCCGGATGCCCGCAGTCGGGTGCATCCCGCTCTCACGCAGCCGAGTCACCAGCTGGGCCGCGGCGAGTGAGTGGCCTCCGAGCTCGGTGAAGAAGTCGGCCTCGACGGAAACCTCGTCGTCGGGCAGGCCGAGCAGGTCGGCCCACAATCGGCGCAAGTCGTGCTCGACCGCGTTGGCTGCCGCCACGACGGGTCCGGTAGGCCCGGAGAGTCGTCGGCCGGTGGGAGCGGGCAGTCGGGGTCGGTCGACCTTGCCGCTTGGCATCATCGGCAGTGCGTGGACGACGTCGAGGAAGGTCGGCACCATGTAGTCCGGGAGCCGTCTCTGCAGCTCGTCGTGCACGCGGGCAATCAATGTGGCTATTGCGGCGCCGCCTGCGTCTGCGCCCGGCATGAGCACCACCCACGATGCGAGCTGCTCGACGTCGGCGACGGTGACCTTCGAGACGACTGCGCTGGCGACGGCGTCGTCGACGAGCAGAACGCTCTCGATCTCACCGAGATCGACGCGGTGCCCTCGGATCTTGACCTCACTGTCGGCGCGGCCGAGGTACTCGACTTCGCCGTTGTCGGTGATCCGGCCCAGATCGCCGGTGCGGTAGATGCGGCCGCGGATGCCCGGGATCGGCAGGTCGAGGAACCGGTCGGCGGTCAGGTCGGGACGGCCGACGTATCCGCGGGCGACGCCGGGTCCGCCGATGCAGATCTCGCCGACGCCACCGTGCGGGACCGGTTCGCGATTCTCGTCGAGGATCACCACGGAGTAGGTGGGGAGCGGGACGCCGATCGTCACCGGTCGACCCGGCACGAGCTCGCACCAGGTCGCGGTCACGGTTGCCTCGGTCGGTCCGTAGGTGTTGAGGATGCGTCGGCCCGGTCGGCCCCACCGCTCGACCAGTTCTCGCGGGCAGGCCTCGCCGCCGACGAGGATGCTGCGCAACAGTGGAAGCTCGCGGGGGATCGTGGCGAGCAGCGTCGGCACGCAGTACATGACCGTGACGGCCCGCGACTCGAGGAAGTCCGCGAGTTCGCCGCCGAGCCGGCCGGCGCCGGTGGGGCCGGGGACGAGAGTGGCACCGACGGCCCACGTCGGCCAGATCTCCTCGATGGAGAAGTCGAACGAGATGGTCATGCCCTGGTACACCCGATCGCTCGGTTGCACGTCGTAGACGGTGGGGACGATGTCGAGAAAGTTGCAGATGCTCGACTGGGCGATCTCGACGCCCTTCGGCCGTCCGGTCGAACCCGATGTGTAGATGATGTACGCCGCCGGATCGCGGTGTGTCACCGTGAAGCTCGGGCGGGCGGTCGGCTGCCCGGCGATGAAGGCGGACTCACTGTCGACCTCCGTCCATGGCACCTGCAGGCCTCCGAGGGTGTCCGAGAACGCCGAGCTCGTGAGTACGAGGTCGACGTCGGCGTCCGCGGTGATGTAGGCGATGCGGTCGGCGGGCGAGGCGGGATCGATCGGGACGAAGGCGGCTCCGGCCTTGAGCACCGCGAGCAGGGCGATGTATGTCTCCGGGGAACGCTCGAGCAGGATCGCGACGCGGGCACCGATGCCGAGGCCGAGGCCGATCAGATGATTGGCCATCTGGTTCGCGCGTTGTTCGAGGCCGGCGTACGTCAGGTGTTGGTCGTCGCACTCGATCGCGACGGCGTGCGGCGTGCGTGCGACGGAGGCCTCGAAGACGTGCTCGAGACGTCGCATGGGTGTGTCGAGCCCCGCCCGACCGGACAGAAATGGCTGGGTTTGAGCACTGGACATGGGTTCCTCGTGGTGGTGAGCCGCGGGAAACGCGGAATCGCGGGCGCGCTGAGTGAGCACGTCCAGGGCATCTCGATCGGGGGTCGACGGCGGCGTGGACGCGGGGCGCTGCGCGGGATCGGAGGGGTGGGTCCTGGTCGCGCCGCGGCATGGCCATGTTCGGACCGGGCGCGTCGATTCCGGTGTCGCCATGGCCATCTGAGTAGGCCATCGAGCTGGCCACGAGGTGGTGCACGGCATGCATCCGGGGTTCCGGCGGACCGGACGAGGAGGGAGGCTACCAGAGCGCGCGCCACGCTATCGCAGGTGCCGGGTGGCCCTCGATCCTCCGGTCGATTCATCCCGTTCACCGGGATGTCGACACCCGTTCAGCGTCCTGCCATCGACACTGGAGGTTGCCTCAGATGCCCCGGAGTTGCACCGACTGTCAGGAACCTGGACGCGCCGACGGGAGACGGGCCGGGGCCGCACCCGGGAAGAACTGGCCGAAGAACGGATCCTCCGCGAGCCGGTTCAGCGGCCACGGCAGCGGCGGCCGCTGCGGTGCCGGGGGCGGGGTGGCCGGGGGCGTGCTGGTCGGTGGCGTGTCGGCAGGCGGTGTCGCTTCGGTGACCTGAGGTGCCACCGTCGTCGGCGGTGTGACCTCGACCGGCGCCGGAATGATCGTTGGAGCAGGCGCTTCCACGGGAGCGGGTGTCTCCGCGGGCACGGGAACCGGCAGGGGCCCGGGCGTGGGTGCCGCCACCAGTGTGGTCGCACTCGACGTTCCCGTTCCCGTTCCGGCACCGCGGTGCACGGTCGTCTCCACCAGGTCGTGCGCCAGGTCCATGTGCACCGCGTCCTGAGCGGAGAGTCCGTCGTCGATGAACCAGCTCGCATCCGCTTCGACGTGGGGTCCTGTGACGCCGACCCGTCCCTTCCCGAAATCGACAGCAAGGGCTGCGATCTCGCCGCCCTTGTAGGTGCCGAGGATGGTCGCGTTGTGTCCGGGCTCCAGTTCGAACGCGGGCGGGTCCTGGAAGTAGGCGGTCTTCTCCTGGCCGCGCCACACGACTGTGGAGCGGTGCGGTTGGGTGTCCCACACCGTCGCACCCGGTTTGGCGCTGTACTGCGAGGTGTCTCCTGGCAGCAGGTCGTAGCCGGGAGTGGCCCCGGCCAGGTATCCGCCGACGCAGAAGCCCAGGTAGTTTCCGCCGTTGCGGATCCAGTCACGGATCATGCCCGCGTACGGCTTCATCGCCTTCCATGCCTTGCTCAGGCTGGGCCCGCCCGGCTGAGCGAACACGCTGGCGCGGGCCAGCGTCTCAGCCGTGATTGGTGTGTCGTTCGGTCCGACGTACTCGGTGCGGAAATGGGACGGTGAATTGCGCAGCATCACCGCGACCGACTCGGGGCAGCCTTGGCATGAGGCGGGGCCGCGATAGACGAGCGCCAGTGGTCCGCTCGACGGGGCATTCGAGCGCGATTGCGCCGCTGCGACGACGGGAACGCCGACAAGCGCGAGCACGAGCGACAGGACAACCAAGATTCTCTTGTGGTTTCGCACCGCGCCTCGCTCTCGTTCGCCCCCGGGGACAAGACATTACAGAAACGCGGTCAACCGAGCGGGGTCCGACGCGAATAGTTTCCGATTCGGTCAACCAGGGAGGAGAAGAACTCGTCGGGATCGGTGTCCACCACGATCTCCGCGTTGAACGGACGTCCCCACATCCCATACCAGTCGGCGACAGTGCAGGCGCGCGTGAGTGTTCCGGTCAACTCGACGTCGACGGTGGCCGGCCGGACACCAAAGTCGACGGTCCCGAGGGCGACGGCCGCCGCGAAGGGATCGTGCATGTGCGCGAGGAATCCCTGACCGTGGTCGCGGTGGAACTCCAAGTAGAAGCGGACGGCGTCGGACAGGTGCCGGATGATCGGGTTGGAAGCGTGCGAACGGGTTCCGGCCGGCTCCGACTCGGATATCACCTCGTCGGGAGTGCTGCCCGCGACCGCCGCGAGCAGGCGCAGGTGCTCGGGCCGCATCTCGATGGTCTCGGTCACGTCGAGTGGGCAGATCACCGGCCTGCGGCCCGCGGGGGCAGCGGAGAACGCGTCGAAGACCTCGCGGGCGGCCTCGGGGTCGACGGAGATGTTCCACTCCGCCTTCGGCGTCGTATTGCCCGGATGGTGAAAAGCGCCGCCCATCACGATGATTCTGCGCAGCAGGGTCGGCAGCGCGGGCTCGATCCGCAGCGCCAGGGCCAGGTTGGTCAGGGGCCCGGTGACCAGACCGATGACCTCGCCGGGGCGGGAGCGTGCGACGTCGACCCAGGCCTGCGCCGAACTGCGCGCGGACACCGACCTCGTCGACGCGGGGAGTTCTGCGTACCCGATGCCCTGCGGGCCGTGGGTGTCCTCGGTGGTGCGCAGTGGATCGGTCAGCGGCGCAGGCGAACCGAGGGTGACCTCGATGTCGGGGCGGCCGCACAGGTCCAGCCACGCCAGGTTGTTCGCGGCGACCTGCGCGACGGGCACGTTGCCGCCGGTGCTGGCGATCGCGAGGATCTCCGCCTCGGGGCTGGCGAGCAGGTAGAGCAGCGCGAGCGAATCGTCGATGCCGGTGTCGACATCGACGATCAGGGGCACGGTGGTCGGCTTGGGACTGGTCATCTCATGACCCCACGAGGGCGGTGGGCAGGTGATGCACGGGGAAGTTCACCGAGCGGGCGATGAAGCACTTCTCGTTTGCGGAAGAGTGCAACTCAGGCAGCTTCGGGAGCATGTCGGCCGTCGCCACCGTGATCTCCGGTCGCAGCACGACCTCCGCGAACTGTCCTGCCCCGCTGGGTTCCTCGGTCATCGTCCCTGTCGGGCGGTCGACGTAGTCCGTCACCACCACGCCTGCGAGGGCGGCGAGGTTCAGGAACCAGAGCATGTGGCACTGCGACAGGGCGGCGACCAGTAGTTCCTCCGGGTTCCATCGCGCCGGATCCCCCCGGAACGCGGGATCCGAGCTGCCCGCCAGGTCCGGCTTGCCGTCGGCGGTCACCAGATGCTCGCGGCCGTATGCGCGCGGGTCGGTCGTGCCGGGGCCGTGGTTGCCGGTCCAGGTGACGGTCAGTTCGTAGTGGTGCTCACGCACGGGGCGGATCCTCTCGGGGCGGTGGTCGGCGGGTCCGATGCTTCGCTGGTCCGGTCAGATCCAGTGCGGCGCATCCGCGCCCCAGTCGTGCGCCGGAAACGGGTACTGGTCGTATTCGGCGAGCGGCGGCCGGGCCGCGGTCGTCGCGCCGTGGGTGACCACGGTCGACGGTCCCGGACGTCGCGGTGCCGATGCGGCTTCGGTTCGGCCCGGTGCCTCGACTAGCCAGCGGGCGGTGCGGGCCAGCGCCACCGAGACGGTCCGGCCGATGCCGTCCCCCGTGCGCATCGCGAGTGCATCGACGACCCCGGCCGCGAGCAGGTATCCGCTGCCGTGGTCGAGCGCCTGGACCGGCAGCGCGCCCGGATGCTCGTCGCCCTCGATCAGCGCGATCCCGGTGGCGGCCTGCACTATCGAGTCGAAGCCGCGGCGGTCCGCCCACGGTCCCTCCGACCCCCAGGCGCTGACGCTTCCGCGGATCAGTCCGGGACGGTTCTCGGCGAGGCCGAACCGGTCGAGGGCGCCGGGCCGGTACCCGGTGAGCAGGACGTCCGCGGTGTCCAGCAGGTCGTGCATGGTGGCCGCGCCCTCGGTGCTGCCGAGATCCAGCAGCGCGGACCGCTTTCCCTGCCCGGTGTCTCGGTGCTGCCAGTCGATCTCGTGCAGGTGCGGGGGGTCGATCCGCAGCACCTGCGCGCCCAGCAACGCCAACGCGCGGCCTGCGACGGGCCCGGCCAGCACCCTGGTGAGGTCGAGTACCCGGACACCCGCTAGGGGCCGGTGGGGATCGGTGGGCACGGCGCCGCGCTCGCCCGCGCTGCTCGCGGCGTCCGTGGTCAGTCGGACCAGCGGACCGTCGGTGTCCTGCGGACCGGCCCGCCATTCCGCCTCGGTCCGCACCGCGGCCGCGATGGCACCCTCCTCGGCCGCGCGGTCCTCGACCTCCTGTTTCGTGAGCTCGCCGATCCGCGTGGAGACCAGGCCCGGATCGGCATCGTCCGGAAGGTCAAGGGAGCGTAACAATCTCGCGCGGTGATGTGGGTAGTTCGCGTGCGTGCGGACCCAGCCGTCCGCGGCGGCGAAGAAGCCGGACAGCGGGGCGAACCCCGAGATGGGCGCTCCGTCGATCCGCATCGCCTTGTCGCCCGCGAACGAGGCCGCGATGCGCTCGGGGTCCAGCCTGCGGTCTCGCGGCGGCAGGCCGCCCGCGACCAGCAACCGGTTGACCGCCGAGGCGAGGGTGGCGACCGAGCCGAAGGCGAGCGCGGGCACCGGCAACCGGGCGGTGAGGTATCCGGAGCCGGGTGCGCAGTCGATCGCGGCGGGCCCGGCGGCCAGGTGGCACTCGCGTTCGTAGTCGCGCCGCAGATCCTCGTGAGGCCCCATGGCGCAACGGTACCGAAGACTACGATGACGCGATGATCCGCGCCGCCGCAGCATCTCTGAGTCGACCGGCCCTCATCGCGCTCGGCGGTTTCGCCGCGGTGTCCGCTGTGCACCTCGTTGCGCAACTGGCAGGCGCGGACGGGGCCGCGAACGTGAGCCAGTGGTTCCTGATGCCGCTGTTGGCGCTCGTCCTGCTGCTGGCGGCGCCTGCTCCGCGGCCGCGGTTGGTCACGCTGACGCTGATCGCCCTCGGTTTCTCCTGGCTGGGCGACTCGGCGCCCGACCTGACCGACGGCGACGCCGCGTTCCTGGTGATGATCGGGTTCTTCCTGCTCGCCCAGCTCGCCTACATCGCGGCGTTCTGGCCGTACCGCGGCGCGGTGCGCCGATCGGCGGTGCTCGGCTACGCCGTGGTGGTGGCGGGCCTCGTCGCGGCCTGTGCGGCGGGCGCGGGCGCGCTGCTGGTCCCGGCGCTGCTCTACGGGGTCTGCCTGGGCACCATGGCCGCGCTGTCCACCGGGTTGGGGGCCGTCGCGGCCGTCGGCGGCGCGCTGTTCCTCGCCTCGGACTCGATGATCGCCCTCGGCGCCTTCGCGGACTGGTTCGACCCGCCCGCGTCCGGTTTCCTGATCATGTCGACCTACATCGCCGGGCAGCTGCTCCTCACGGCGGGCGTGGGTGGGGGGGCGGGGCGCGGCGGCACCACCCCACGCGGGGCGGGGTAGCCCCCCGGGCGGAGGAGTAAGCCCC
>NZ_JBSGTR010000018.1:0-37433 GCF_053607505.1 Rhodococcus sp. NPDC055112 | reverse complement strand
AGCTGCTCCTCACGGCGGGCGTGCTTGCGGCCGCGCGCGCGGCCGCAAGCACCCTCGTCGTGCCTAGTTCCGCCGCGCGCTGATCTCGAAGCCCGCGGTGCGCAGCCGGTCCACGAGCGCGTCGCCGATCGCTGTCGCGGGCGTCAGCACACCCGCCGCATCGGGTAGGGCGTCCCTGTCGAGCGCGAGGGCGAGCGCGGATTCGCCGAGCATCACCGCGGTCGCGGCGTAGCCGGGGTCGCCCTTCGCCCGCACCCGCGCGACGTAGCGGGCGCCGGTGCTGGTGGTGGTATAGGTGTCGGTCGTGAAATGGCCTGCGGCCCGTGCCTTCTCGCTCGGTCCCTCGCCGGGCTTGGGCAGTACCCGGTCGAGGACGTACCGGGTGGGGCCGAAGGCGAGGCCGGCCATCAGGGCGCCGAGGCCTGCGGACACTCCCGCCGCGAAGACGGGCGAGAGCACCGACTGCCCGACGCTCATCACCTCGCGGTACCGGAACGCGCGGCCGTACTCCCACTTGCGCAGCGCGTTGCTCCGACGCACGACCCTGGTGTTGGTCGAGCCCATCACGAACGGCGCGGTGCGGCCGCCGAGGCCGGGCGCGATGTCCGATCCCTTCAGCATCTCGACGTCGGACTGGCGGCCGAGGTCGGGTTCGGCCGAGGGGTCCGGGCTCAGCGAGTACGGGTTCACCGCGATGCGGCGCGCGGACTTGTCGGTCTTGACGGTGTCGACGAGGTTGCGCATCGAGTCGATGGTGCCGCCGCTGACGCCGCCGCGCAGCGAGCTGACCACCAGCGTGGTGTCGGTGAGATCGCCCTCGCCGTCGGCCGCGACCTGCTGGTGCAGGACGTGCACGCCGATGTCGGAGGGAATGGAGTCGAACCCGCAGGAATGCACGATCCGGGCCCCTGAGGCCACCGCGACATCGTGGAACCTGTCGATGCTCTCGCGGCCGAACAGCACCTCGCCGCTCAGGTCGACGTAGTCGGTGCCGGCCTCGGCGCAGGCCCGGACCAGGTCGATGCCGTACTTGGCGTACGGGCCGACGGTGGTGATCACGACGTGGGCGGACTCGGCGAGCGCGGTCAGGGAGGCGGGATCGTCCGCGTTCGCGACGATGATCGGCCACTGCGCCGCGGTGGGGCCTAGTTCGGCCCGTACCGTCTCCAGCTTGGCCGATGACCGCCCGGCGAGGCCGATCCGCGCGCTGCGCGGGGCGCTCCTGGCCAGGTACTGCGCGGTGAGCTTGCCGACGAATCCGGTGGCGCCGTAGACGACGATGTCGAGATCGCGAGTGCGGGTCATGTATCAGAACCCTACGCGGATCACCGCGTTCGCGGCCGCCCCTCTACCAGCTCCACGTGTGCACCGGCTCGCCCGAGTGCATCCGCTCGAGATACTCGCACAGCATGCCCCTCAGTGCGCTGTCCCGCGACTGACCGGCACGTTCCCGCGCGGCCACGCACTCGCGCTGCCACACCGATCCGCTCCTGGCCGCGCGAGCACGGCCCTCGATCACGCCCAGGTACTTGTCACGGAGGGTGGCGTCGACCCCCAATTCCTCGAGTCCCGCGTCCGCCATCGGCAGCAGCGTGCGCTGCACCAGATCCTGCGGACTCACCGCGCCGTTCCCTGGCCATTGCATCACGGAGTCGAAGCCGTGCCTCGCGCCCACCCGTAGGTTCTCCTCCGCGGCGGCGAACGGCATCTGCGTCCACAGTGGCCTGTCGGAGCGGGCGAGCGAGCGAAGCGTGCCGTAGTAGAACGCGGCATCGGCGAGGGTGTCGACAATGGTCGGGCCGGCGGGCAGCACGCGGTTCTCCAGGCGCAGCGGCGTCCGGGCGTCGGTGGGGTCGTAGACCGGCCGATTCCACCGGTAGATCGTTCCGTTGTGCATCGTGAGCTCGGCGAGTTCGGGGGAGCCGCCGCAGGCGACCACCCCGATGGGGTCCTCGGGCGTGCAGACCGGCAGGAGCGCGGGGAAGTACCGGGAGTTCTCCTCGAACAGGTCGAAAACCGACGTTATCCAGCGCTCACCGAACCACACCCGTGGGCGGACACCCTGATTTCTGAGCTCCGGTGGCCGGGAGTCGATGGCCTGCTCGAACAACGGGATCCGGGTTTCGTTCCACAGCGCCATGCCGGCGAAGAACGGCGAATTGGCGGCGAGCACCACCTGGATCCCGACTAGGATCTGGGCGGCGTTCCAGTGCGCGGCGTAGGTGGCGGGGGACACCTGCAGGTGCAGTTGGACCGAGGTGCACGCCGCCTCGGGGAGGATCGTGTGGGCGACGGTGGTCAGGCTTTCGGCGCCGGAGCGGCCCGGCAGCGGCACCCCCGCGATGCTCAGCTCGATGTCCTCGCCCCTGGCGGCGAGGATCTGCTGCTCCAGGACGGTGTACCGGGTGTCGGCCGACATCCATTTCTGCTCGAAGTGCTTCTCGCGCAGGGTCGGCAGGATGCCGATCATCGCGAGCCGGCCGCCGGACTCGCGGGCACGGGCATCCGCGAGGTCGAGCGAGCCCCGCAGGTCGTTCTCGAGTGCGGCGAGATTCGCGCCCGCAAGGGGCCTCGGCGCGACGTTGATCTCGATGTTGAACTGGGCGAGTTCGGACTGATAGTCGGGGCCGGCCAGGTCGGCGAGCACCGCGGCGTTCACCATGGCGGGCTCGCAGTGCTCGTCGACCAGGTTCAGCTCGATCTCCATGCCCATCTTCGGGCTGGGGATCTCGGCGTCGGCGTTCTCGAGGAGGGTGGCCAGGGCATCGAGACAGGCCTGCACCTTCTCGCGGAAGTCCTGCCGGTCCCGGCGCGAGAACTTCAGCCGTGTCACCTCGTGGCCCATGGATACTCCTCGGCCGGTGCTGACTCCCCGGACTCAGTATCCCCGCTTCGGGCCCCGCGCCGCAGCGGCGCGTTCGGGCTCGAGGGGGGCGTAGCGACTGCTTGCAGGTCGCTCGAGAGTCACCGTCACCAGGGGGACGGCTTGTAGTCCTTGAGGAAGCAGCCGTACAGGTCGACACCCTGCTCGCCCTGCACGATCGGGTCGTACACCCGGGCCGCGCCGTCGACCAGGTCGAGCGGGGCGTGGAAACCCTCGTCGGCGAGGCGGACCTTCGTGTAGTGCGGGCGTTCGTCGGTGATCCACCCGGTGTCGACGGCGGTCATCAGGATGCCGTCCTGATCGAGCATCTCCTTCGCGCTGGTGCGGGTCAGCATGTTCAGCGCGGCCTTGGCCATGTTGGTGTGCGGATGCCCGGCACCCTTGTAGGCGCGGCTGAACTGGCCCTCCATGGCGGAGACGTTGACCACGTACTTGCGGTGTGCGGCCGCGGCCGCCATCGCGGGGCGCAGCCGGGACACCAGGATGAACGGTGCCACCGAGTTGCACAGCTGCACCTCGAGCAGTTCGATCGGATCGACCTCCGCGACGGTCTGGACCCAGCTGTTGGTGTGCGCGAGGTCGGGGACCAGGCCGCCCGCGTCGATCGCGATGCCCTGCTCGATGCGTTCGAGCGAGGCGGAGCCAGCGACCAGCGCGAGCTCGCTGACCTGATGGATCACCGACTCCGGCGTCGGCAGCGAACTGGCCAGCGACGCCGGGTGTGCGTCGCTGGTCTTGCCGAAGGTCAGTACGTCAGGGAGTTCGCCGGCGGGCAGCGGGCCGGACTCGGCCTCTGCGAGCGCGGAGTAGGCGCCGGGGGAGCGGCGGACGGTCTGTGCCGCGTTGTTGATGAGGATGTCGAGTGGACCCTGCTCGGCCACCGAGTCGGCGAGCGAGACGACCTGGGCGGGGTCGCGCAGGTCGATGCCGACCACCCGCAGCCGGTGGATCCAGTCGCCGCTGTCCTCCATCGCCTTGAAGCGGCGGATCGCGTCGTTGGGGAAGCGGGTGGTGATGGTGAGGTGGGCGCCGTCGCGCAGGAGCCGCAGCGCGATGTACATGCCGATCTTGGCCCGGCCGCCGGTGAGCAGCGCCCGCCTGCCGGTCAGGTCCGTGCTGGCGTCGCGCTTGGCGTGGCTGCTGGCCGCGCACTCGGGGCAGAGCTGGTGGTAGAACGCGTCGACGACCGTGTAGCGCTGCTTGCAGATGTAGCAGGGTCGCGGACGGATCAGGGTGCCCGCACTCGCGCCCGGCGCGTTCGAGGTGAGCAGCACGCCCGCGGTCTCGTCGTCGATGCGCTCGGGCGAACCGGTGGCGGTCGAGGCCACGACCTGGCGGTCGGCGTCGGACACGGCGTCGCGCGCCTCCACCCGACGGCGCCGCTTGAGCTGCTTGAACATCTTGCCGCTGGCCCGCTGGAGGACCATCGAATCCGGGTGGTCGGCGTCGAGGCTGCCTGCCTCGGACAGCACGCGCAGGCAGATCTCCAGGTCGGCGGGATCGATGCCCGTCATTGGTTGTGCCATCGGTAGGTCGCTCAGTTCTGATCTCGAAGTGCCGGTCGACGTCGGATTCTACCGAGTCCGGGGATGTGCCGAGACCATCGCAGTTTCCGCCGACACAGGTGGTGACATCGCTCACAAGCCCGAGGAGGATTTCGGTATCGGGGGATTCGTCGGCAGTCGATGCCGATCACCGAAAGGCCGAGATCATGAATGAGTTGAGTGGTTCCACGGATCCGCCCCGGTTCCCGACAGCAGTGACCGACGACATGGCACGTCCGAACTCGCTGCTGCACGTCGAGTCGGTGGTACCCGTCGAGGCCCCGGTGCAGAAGGACGGACCGTTCCTGCCGGAACTGACGGAGGTCGATCTCCTCGTCCGCGGGGCGGACGCCCGTCGTGAGTTCAACGTCGGTGGTTCCGGTGTCACCGTCGCGGTGCTGGACACCGGATTACGCACCACACACGTGGATTTCGCCGGCCGGGTGGTGCCGGGTCGCAACTTCACCCGTGACAACGGCGGCGACCCCGCGGACGTCACAGACGGGCACGGCCACGGCACGAACGTGGCGGGAATCGCGTGCGCAGCGCGGATCCACACCGGCATCGCCCCGAACGCACGCATCGTCCCGGTCAAGGTTCTGGACGACAGCGGAGGCGGGAGCTTCACTGACATTCGAGACGGACTGGACTGGCTGCTCGAGCGGCGGTCGTCGCTGGGCATCTCGGCCGTCTGCATGGCGCTGGGCGCCTCGGACAACCGGACGACCGACACCGACATGCCGGGCGACGGCATCGGCGCCCTGCTCCAGGAACTGACCGACGAGGGCGTCTGCTGCTGTGTATCGGCCGGCAACGACTATTACGCGCACGGCGGCATGCAGGGGATGAGTTATCCGGCGATCTTCCGGCAGACGATCAGTGTCGGGTCGGTCTACGACGCCGACGAGGGCAGCTTCCGTTACCGGGACGGGGCGAAGGCGTTCGAGACGGCGGCCGACCGCATGACACCGTTCTCGCAGCGGTTGCACCGCAAGATCGGCGGGCCGTGTGCGACGGACATCTTCGCGCCGGGTTCGCCGGTGACCTCGGCCGGCATCCTCAACGACACCGGCGAGTCGCTCCAGTTCGGGACGAGCCAGGCGACACCGATCGCGACCGGCGTCGTCCTGCTGTTGCAGTCCTTCTACCTGCGGACCAGGGGTGAACTGCCATCGGTTGCCGACGTGAAGCGGTGGCTGGTTCGCGGCGCCACGGTCATCTACGACGGCGACGACGAACACGACAACGTCGGGCACACCGGGCTGTCCTTCCCCAGGGTCAGCGCGGTCGGTTCGCTGCTCGCCTGTGCGAAGGACCTCGCGATGCGCGAGCTGACGGCCGCCGAGCATGCCAGGACGGAGGTGGCGACGGGCCGACGATGATGCCGGACAAGAGAACTCGGAGAAACGAAAAAGGCCCCGGATCGTGATCCGGGGCCTTGCTCGTCTGTCTCAACTCAGAGTGCGCGAGGGGGGACTTGAACCCCCACGTCCATTAGTAGGACACTAGCACCTCAAGCTAGCGCGTCTGCCATTCCGCCACTCGCGCATGCACACCTTGTTGTTTGCCCGCCGTGTTCTGCGTGCTGGGAAAGATTAGCTGATGCAGCGCCCCACGCCAAAATCGGCGCGTCTGCGCTGCTAGGAGGGGGTGTTCGGTGGTAGGAACGTGGGGTGTCAGACGCAGAGAACACTCACGGCCCCGCCGCGGCGAGCAACTCCGATCGTGGCCGAGCCGAGGCCGAAGTAGTCGAACTGGTGAGCGCACTGATCCGATTCGACACCTCCAACACCGGTGAGCTCGCCACCACCAAGGGGGAGCGCGAGTGTGCCCAGTGGGTGGCCGCGCGGCTCGAGGAGGTCGGCTACGAGACCGAGTACGTCGAATCCGGCGCGCCCGGCCGCGGGAACGTCTTTGCCAGGCTGCGGGGCGCCGACCCGTCCCGTGGCGCACTGCTGATCCACGGTCACCTCGATGTCGTGCCCGCCGAGCCCGCGGACTGGAGCGTGCACCCGTTCTCCGGGGCGGTCGAGGACGGCTACGTCTGGGGCCGCGGGGCGATCGACATGAAGGACATGGTCGGGATGACCCTCGCGCTGGCGCGCCAGTTCAAGGCGGAGGGCACCGTGCCGCCGCGCGATCTGGTGTTCGCCTTTCTCGCCGACGAGGAGGCGGGCGGCAAGTACGGGTCGCAGTGGCTGGTCGAGCATCGCCCGGACCTGTTCGACGGCGTCACCGAGGCGGTCGGTGAGGTCGGTGGCTTCTCGCTGAGCGTCCCGCGCCCCGACGGCAGCGAGGCCCGGCTGTACCTGGTGGAGACGGCGGAGAAGGGGCTGGGCTGGATGCGGCTGACGGCCAAGGCCCGCGCCGGTCACGGGTCCTTCCTGCACGAGGACAACGCCGTCACGATCCTGGCCGAGGCGGTCGCGCGGCTGGGCAGGCACACCTTCCCGCTGGTGGTGCCCGACTCGGTCGCCGAGTTCCTTGGCGCGGTGAGCGCGGAGACGGGGGTCGAGTTCGACCCGACCTCTCCTGACATCGACGGCACGCTCGAGAAGCTCGGGACGATCTCGCGGATCATCGGGGCGACGCTCCGTGACACCGCGAACCCGACCATGCTCAGTGCCGGGTACAAGGCGAACGTGATCCCGCAGACCGCCGAGGCGGTGGTCGACTGCCGCGTGCTGCCCGGCAGGCAGGCCGCCTTCGAGCGGGAGGTGGACGAGCTGATCGGGCCGGACGTCACCCGCGAGTGGATCACCAAGCTGGATTCCTACGAGACCACCTTCGACGGGCATCTGGTGGACGCGATGAACGCCGCGATCCTGGCGCACGACGAGAACGGCAGGACGGTGCCGTACATGCTGTCCGGTGGCACGGACGCGAAGGCGTTCGCGAAGCTGGGGATCCGCTGCTTCGGGTTCGCGCCGCTGCAGTTGCCGCCGGAGCTCGACTTCACCGCTCTCTTCCACGGCGTCGACGAGCGGGTGCCCGTCGACGCGCTCGAGTTCGGTACCCGAGTTCTCGAGCATTTTCTCCATAATTGCTAGTGCCAGCAATCCATCGAGTGATCGCTCCGGTTCCGCCCCTCACCCGCTGAAAGGTCTCACCATGGCTTCCTCGCACAATCCCTACGACGCGCTTCCCGAGCTTCCGTCGTTCACGCTGACCTCGACGGACGTCGAGGACGGCCAGGTTCTGGCCAACGCCCAGGTGAGCGGGATCTTCGGGGCAGGCGGCCAGGACATCTCCCCGCAGCTGTCGTGGTCCGGTTTCCCCGCGGAGACGAAGAGCTTCGCGGTGACGGTGTTCGATCCGGACGCCCCGACCGCCTCCGGCTTCTGGCACTGGGCCGTCGCCAACATCCCGGTGACGGTGACGTCGCTGGCGTCAGGTGCCGGTACCGCGGACGGGTCAGGACTGCCCGAGGGCGCGGTGCAGCTGCTCAACGACGGTGGCCTGTACGGGTACCTCGGTGCCGCGCCGCCTGCCGGGCACGGCCCGCACCGGTACATCATCGCGGTGCACGCGGTCGGGGTGGAGAAGCTGGACGTGGACGAGTCGGTCAGCCCGGGGCGTCTCGGGTTCAACCTCTTCAGCCACGCGATCGCGCGCGCGACGCTGACCGGGACATACGAGCAGTAGCGAACGGATCGGTGCGCGGGCCCTCGAACCGACCGGGTGAGGGCCCCTGCGCGCGCCTAGGTATCAGCCGGAACGGGGGAGCGAGCATGGAGATTCGGAAGGTCGCGGATCGGCTGCCGCCTGGCACCGATGTCGCGCGTGTCTACGGTGAGCCGTACGAGACGGCGCAGGGCACCACGATCATCACCGTCGCCAGGCCCGGTGGCAGCCGGTTCGGCACCCGCGACGTCGCGGTGGTGCCCGTCGGTGTGTTCGTCATCCACGACGGCAAGGCCTCCTGGGAGCCCGCTGTCGACGAGACCCGCATCGCGTTGATGGCCTTGTCCATCGGCCTGGCCTCGGCGGTGTTGGCCACGCTGGCCGTCCTCCGGCGTCCGCCCTGGCCCGATCTGTCCCGACCCCGACGTCCGGCGGTCAGCTGCCGTGGCCGAGGGGGTTGAACACCACTCGATACCAGTTGCCCGTGACGGGATCCTGCGTGCACGGGACGATGACGACGGCGCGCGACGTCCGTTCGAGCATTTCGGCCTTGCTGCACAGATATTGGGCTGATGCGCCGGAGAACTCCGACCGGTAGAGCGGTCCGAACTCCCATGGTTCGGCGCTCGCGGTTGCCGTGCCGAGCGCGGACCCGAGGACGACGGGTGCCGCCAGCAGTCCGAAGATCGTCGCGGTGCGCCTGGTCGTCTTCTTCTGCACGAGTGCTCCTCGGTTGACGATGGAGAGTGCTTCCTCTTGCACCGTCGCCGGAGAGGTCTGAAGTGTTACGGCCACGGGAGCGCCCTTCGTGCCGAAACTGCCGCCAGCGCCTGAAGAATGGGAGAGAACAGCGCGCAGCACGGCACGAGCCTGCAGGGCGGTGCCGTGGCAATCTGTGGGGATGGCTCCGCTGCAGCGACCTAACCCGCCAGGGACCTCGGATTGGGTCGAGGATGGCGGCCGGCATCCTCGTGAGGCGTTGGGGCGGCGGCGCGACGTTGCTTGGGTTGTCGGGGTGGCGCTCCTGCCTCTCCTGCTTCTTGTCGCATCGCTGGTGGCCGCGCTCATCGAGGACAATCGCGGAACGATGATCGGCGATGTACTGATCATCTGGAATCTCTACGGAATCTTTGGCCTCGTGGTGTTTTGCCGGTGATGATGGTGTCCCTGTCCGGTGCTGGCGCTCTGTCTCGTCGGTTCCGAGTCGGGCGCTGGCTTGCATCGATTGGAAGCGCGGCCATCGTGCTCGTGCTCGCCGCCATAATCCATGGCGCGGTGGAAGAAACAGCGGTTCCTGCTGAGTTGCGTGATCCGAACAGTTGGGCGCCGCCACTGTCATACTTCGCCACTGCAGTTTTCGTCGGCCCGTATATCGCGATCGCTTCCGTCAACGTGTACGTGCTTCTCCGCCTCTGGAGACGTCCTGGCTAGCGCAGGGGAGGGGTGGCCGAGCTCGGTCCTGGTTCGCCGGGGTGCGGAGGCTGCGCTTTCAACAGATCGCGTCCGAATCCCTCCTGCTCAACGAGCGATAAACAGGACAGTCACATGCCATCTCCGGCGGTGGGTTCTACCGTCTCCGGGTTCGGCACGATCGTCAGGAGCGAACAGCCCAGCGACAACCGGGCCTCGGCGTGGGCCTTGTGCGTAACGTTGTTCCCGCTCGATCGACATACAGACCGACCGTTACTTTCTATGGGGGTAGATGCCGATGATCGCCGATTCAGAGTTGAATCCCGCTGCAGTCGAGATCGGCAGTTTCTTCCCACAGTCGCCAGGCGCCATTTGGCGTGCACTGACGGAGCCGGATCTGCTCGAGCGATGGATGATGCGACCTACCGGGTTCGTTGCGTCAGTCGGAACGCAGTTCATTTTCGCAATACCTACTCAGCCGACCGGTGAGATTGCCTGCGAAGTCCTGGCGGCTCGGCCAGGGGAGCAGTTGAAGTTCAGCTGGACCGATCTGCGAGCTGAGGATCCTGCGCCGTGGATTGTGGACTGGATACTCCATCCGCAGGGCCGTGGCACGCGACTTCTGTTGACGCAAACAGGCTTTGATATCGAGGACCGCCGGCAGAAGATGGCCCGTAATGCCCTGGAGCGGGGCTGGAAGGTTACCCTGTCGCGACTCCGGAACGTACTTGACGACATTGAAAAGTGAGATTCAACGGTTGAGATAGGCATCCGTGCTCGTCCGGGATCGGAAGGAGATGGGATGAGCGTGGGTCGTCAGACGATTCTGAGTACCGACCGGGTGGGGATCACGACGTGGCTCCCTTCAGACCTGCACGATCTCGCCGTGCTGCATGCCGACCCTGTCACCATGCGGTTCATCGGGCATGGGCGTCCTGAAACCATCGAGGAGGCGCGGTCCAGGATTGTCGAATACTGCGCCGAACAACGGGTTCGAGGTTGGACCACGTGGCGCGTAGAGAACCGTGATGGCGACATGATCGGTCGCGCCGGCTTCGGCGGGAGCGACGCGGGCCGTGAGTTGGCGTACGCCTTGCGTCCAGACCATTGGAATCGCGGCCTCGCTACGGAGATCGCCGCGGGCCTGGTTCGCTGGCACCACGAGCATCTGCACGGCGATCAATCCTCGAGCAGCATCGGCGCGTACGTCGAGGTCGGAAACCAAGCGAGCGTCCGCGTGCTGGAGAAGGTCGGGTTCAACTTCGTGGATCGGCGCTCATACAAGGGCGTCACCTGTGACTTCTTTCAGCTTCCCGCCGCGAGATACTTGCGTGACATCGCGGCCAGGAACCTCGAGTCCGAGGATCTGGAGGC
The DNA here is from genome assembly GCF_053607505.1 of Rhodococcus sp. NPDC055112. Classification (NCBI taxonomy): domain Bacteria; kingdom Bacillati; phylum Actinomycetota; class Actinomycetes; order Mycobacteriales; family Nocardiaceae; genus Rhodococcus; species Rhodococcus sp. NPDC055112. The sequence continues at coordinate 26,597 of NZ_JBSGTR010000018.1, read as the reverse complement.
GTACCGTGTATCGCCCGATCAGAAGCTGACGTTGGACACGGACAAGGTGAACCCGCTGCCCGCACCGCCGACCTAGGGCGCGAAGGTTGGGGGGTGCTTGCTGAGACGCAAGACGGGTGTCGCGGTTTCAGATGAAGCGCACGACGAGGGTGAGTCGACCGGCCGGCGTCCACGCGCCGACGGCGACGTTCCCCGAACCCAAATGCGTGAGCCTCTCGATCTCTCCCTCGTCGCCGAAGTCGATCGGCAGGACGACGCGTTCGGACGAGTCGAAGTTCTCGTCGGCGACGATCAATGCGTCCTCGGTCGCGTACACGGCGGCTCGGTCGTCGTTGATCCAGCATCCGGCGAGCCCGAAACCGTACTCGGCGTCGACGTCACTCGCGTCGAGCCGTGAGATCTCCTTGAGATCCGGCCACGACAGCACCCGTACGATCTGCGGATCGCTATACGGGGTGAGAAGTAGCCTCGCACCCGACGGACTGAAGCCCGCGATCACGGGATCGTCTCCTGCGAGGATCTCGGTCAGATGTAGGCGCGATCCCTCGACATCGACGCGGAAGGCGAGAACGCCATCCTGCCCCATGGCGAGCTCGAGAATCGCCGTGTCTTCGGCAGGATGAGGATGCAGGAAGGCGCGAGCATCGTCGGCGTCGATCGCCTGGTCGTCGAGGATCGCCCCGGTCGCGGAATCGAGCACGAGCAGCCGGTGTCTGTCTCCGTCCGGGACAGCGACGACAAGTAGACCGCCAAGGAGCGCAGCCGCGTCGGCGGGTATTCCGGGCACCGTGACCACTTCCTCTCCGGCGATGACGAGCCCGCCGGCGGAGGCGAGTACGAGCAGGTCGAGGCTGGACGCCGCAAGGACGCGGGCGTCATTCTCCAGAGGGAGCTCTCGCCGCGAGTTCTCGGCGAGTCTGTCGTCGAGGAGACGCACCGCACCGTCTCGCCACAGCGCGAAAGTCAGACGCCCGCCCGCCTCGCCGGCGAAAACGAGGCCCGACATCGGGTCAAGGACGTCGATCACGTCAGCGGAAATGAGCATTTGATCACTGTACCGAGCACAGGCGGTCATCGACTGGACCGAGACTTTGCCGGACACGCCCTGGTCGGGCATGAAGAAGCGCGGGGCTTTCCCATTGGAAAGCCCCGCGTCCGATTCGGGTACCGGATGCCTACTTGTTGCAGTTTGCTTCCCCGCCCGGCACGCCGACTGGGAGCCGGCGTTGCGGAAGCTCATGCCGGGCACCGAGTCCCGAGTGGACATCAGTCAGCGCAACGTCGACGCCAACCTCGACCGCACCGGCCGGATTCTCGGCGTCGCACCGCGATCGAGCTAGCCGGACACCAGTCGGAGCCGTCGGGCCAGGTCGGAGGCGAAGACGCGATCCGGGTCCACGCTGTCCCGAACACTTCGCCATTCGTCGAGCCGTGGGTACATCCGGGCGATGCGCTCGGGGGTCGTGCGCGAGTCCTTCGCGAAGTAGAGGCGGCCGCCGGCGGCCAGCACCTGTTCGTCGAGCTCGTCGCAGAATCGCCCGAGTCCGGCGCGGATCGGGAAGTCGAGGCTCAACATGAATCCCGGATGCGGCCAGGAGAGCGGTGCGGGATTGCTGTCACCCATCCTCTTGAACACGTTGAGGAACGATCGATGCCCGGACTCGGCGATCTTGCGCACGATGTCGGCGAGTTGCTGCTCGGCGCCGAACGGGATGGAGAACTGGTACTGCATGAACCCCTGGGGGCCGTAGGCGCGGTTCCACTCTCCGAGAAGGTCGAGCGGGTGGTAGAACTGCGTCAGATTCTGGATGGTGCCCCGGCCGTGCTTCGGGTACATCCGGTGGGCGGCCTCCGCGGCGACCCGCGTGGTGAGGCGGTTGACCAGCCCGCTCGGGAAGATGTCCGGGACGGTGAGTAGCTGAGGAGCGTTGAACCGCAGGGGGTCCCGGCGCAGCTTCGGCGGCAGTTGGTCCAGGGTCGCCAGCGATCCGCGGGTGAATCCCGCTCGGCCGAGCTTCGGCCCGGTCGAGATGGTGTCGGGCACCGACATCGAGTAGTCGTAGCCCTCGTCGGAGCCGCCGGTCAGCAGTTCCATCGTCTCGTCGAGGTTGGCGGTGCGGTCGTGATCGGCGATGAAATAGGCAGTCTCGGTGTGCTTCATCCGCACCCGGGCCCGGACAACGATGCCGGTCAGCCCCATTCCGCCGACGGTGGCCCAGAACAGGTCCTTCTCGTCGCCTGTCGGGGAGATGGTGCGGATGGTTCCGTCTGCGGTCAGCAGATCGAGTGACTCGACGTGGTTGCCGAAACTGCCGTGTGAGTGGTGGTTCTTGCCGTGGATGTCGGCTCCGATGGCCCCGCCCACCGTGACCTGCCTGGTGCCGGGCAGCACGGGAACCCACAGGCCGTGGGGGAGGACGGCACGCATCAGCGCGTCGAGGCTGACCCCGGCATCGAGGTCGACGACGCCGGAGTCGGGGTCGATGCGGTGGATCCGGTCGAGGGCGGTCATGTCGATGACCAGTCCGCCCGCGTTCTGCGCTGGGTCGCCGTAGCTGCGGCCGAGACCGCGTGCGATGACCCCCCTCGGTCCGGCTTGGTTCACGGCTCTGGCGATGGTCTCGAGGTCGGGGGTCGACAGCACGTCTGCCGGTGTCGCTGCACGCCTACCCCACCCGCTCAGAGAACGCCGTTCGGTTCTGAACTCGGTCGTCACAGTCACCGGACCCACCATAGCCACACCGGGTCGCAGGCCATCCGAAACGAACGAGTGTCCATGCGCGATAGAGCGGTTCGAGGCGTCTGACGTGTCATGATCGTTCTCGTTTGGGTCTGGACGCCGGGGGATCGGGGCGGCGGGCCCGTGTGTCGCACGAACGGAATCTGGGCGCAGTGCCGCTGTACCGGTGAGCGTCGCGAGGAGGGGAGACTCCACATGTCGAGCGAAACCACCTGCACCTTGGGTGCGTATGTTCCGCTGCCGGACGGCAGGCACGCGTGGGAGGTTCAGGCGTCGTCGGTTCCTGACTTCGGCGCGCTCGTCACGGCGGCGGGCGCACAGGTGCTACCTGACTCGGTCATGGGCGCCACCGTCACACACGGCGAGTTGCCGTCCGACGGGAGCCTCACGGTAACCCTGGTGCCGCATCTCGGTGGGGCTTCGGTACAGGTCTTTCGCCAAGCGGGTGTCGGCGGTTTTCCGCTGCTCTTCGAGGCGGTGGTCTCGACCGGCGCGGCCCTGCCGGAGCCGGCTGCCGTCGTTCCGCTGGAGCGGGCCGGTTCGCCGATGGAGGAGCTGCCCGAGGTCGTCGAATCCTTTGGTGGCAAGTGGGATTCCTGCAGCGGTCAGAGCCTGGAGGAGCGGCTGGGGCTGATCGTCGCCGAGTCCATGGGCTACGCGCCCGAGGACTTGCCCGCCGAGATCCCGCTGATCGAGCTGGGACTGGACTCGCTGATGGCGGTGCGGATCAAGAACCGCGTCGAGTACGAGTTCGACATCCCGCAGCTGCAGCTGCAGGCGGTCCGCGACGCGAGCCTGCGTGAGGTGGAGAAGTACCTGCGCTACGCGATCGAGAACCGTGGAGAGGTGGAGGCGCTCGCCGAGCAGCAGCGGCAGGAGAAGGAGTCGGTGCAGGCGCCCGTGGCACTCCCTGCCGTGACCGAAGTTCCCGCGCAGGCGCTGCGCGCCGCGCCGCCCGACATCGATGTGCCCCCGCGTGATGCCGCCGAGCGGCTGACGTTCGCGAGCTGGGCGGTGGTCACGGGGAAGTCGGCGAAGGGAATCTTCAATACCTTGCCTGTGCTCGACGACGACACCGCGGAGAGGCTGGCCGCGCGTCTTACCGCGCGCGCGGGAGGAGAAATCAGCTTCGACGACATCCTCGACTCGGAGACCGTCGAGCAGCTCGCGGAGAAGGTGCGCGAGCACCTCGAGGACGGTGTCAAGATCGACGGGCTGGTGCGGACCCTTCGTGCCCGGACCGAAGGGTCCGCCGCGGTGCCGGTGTTCGTGTTCCATCCGGCCGGCGGCTCGACGGTCGCGTACGAGCCGCTGCTCAAGCGGCTGCCTGTGGGCACTCCGATGTACGGTCTCGAGCGCGCCGTTGGCTCGCTCGACGAGCGGGCCGCCGCGTATCTCCCGTTGGTCCGCGAGATCCAGGGCGACGGCCCGTACGTGCTCTACGGCTGGTCGTTCGGCGGTGCACTGGCCTACGCCGTCGCCAAGCGGCTCCGCGAGGAGGGCGCGGACGTTCGCATCGTCGGTCTCATCGACACGGTCATGCCCGGCGAGAAGGTCGAGGACACGCCCGACGAGACCCGAAGGCGATGGGAGCGGTACGCGGCGTTCGCGAAGAAGACGTACAACCTCGACTATCCGCTGCCCTACGACAAGTTGGCGGCGGCCGAGAGCGACGAGACGCAGATCCAGATCCTGATGGATCTGCTCACGATGAGCGGCACCAAGATTCCCGGCGGAATCATCGAGCACCAGCGCAACTCGTGGCTCGAATACCGCGCCATCCAGACCGCGGATCTCGCGACGTATGACGGGGACGTCGCGCTGTACATGACCGACAGCTACCAGGATGACCTGATGAACCTCGAACCGTCGTTCCGGATCCGTCAGGCCGACGGAGGCTGGGGCAAGGCGGTTCAGAACCTCGAGATCCTCTACGTCGGTGGCGATCACATCCAGATCATCGACGAGCCGCGCGTCGGGGCGGTGGCCGAGGATTTGACCAAGAAGCTCGCCCTGATCGAGATGGACCAGTAGGAAACGGCCAGGACAGGGTTTGGGAGCCTAGAATCTGGACATGAACCACTACGTCAGGAAGGAACCGATCGAACCTGAACACCGCCTCGATCAGCCCGCGGTTCGTCCTCGGTTCTGGTGGGTCCGGTCAGGTCTGGAGTTCCTGCGCCCTGGAAACCTGCTCCATGACCGGGCGGCCAGCAGGTACTCCTCGGTGGCACCCCGGCATCCCGATGGGACCCGGACCACGATCATCCCGTTCAACGGCAACGGCTGGGGTCGATAGGGCCGTTCAGTCTCGGCGCTGCCGACGGCGAGCGACGAGCAGCGTGGTGACCGAACCGCCGATCGCCACCAGCAGCGCGACCACGGCGACGCCGAGATAGCGACGCTCGGACGCCGCGCTGTACGGAAAGGTGTCGGCCCAGTCCAAACCGAGTCGCACGACGACCGCACCGAGCAGCCAGCTCAACAGGCAACCGGCGACGACCGGCGCGTGACGCATCACGTCAACGGCTCAGGCGCGGTGCTCGGCACCGACCGCCTCGGACAGCGAGGAGTAGCCGGCGGCTCGGACCCGCTGTGCCAGGCCCTTGTGGATCCGGCGCATCCAGAACGGGCCCCCGTAGATGAACCCGGTGTAGCCCTGAACAAGGCTGGCGCCTGCCAGGATTCGCTCCCAGGCCTGGTCGGCGGTCTCGATGCCGCCGACGGAGATCAGCGCCAGCCGGTCCCCGACGCGCAGGTACAGGCGACGCAGGACCTCCAGCGACCGGTCCGCGACAGGAGGACCGGACAACCCGCCCGCGCCGATCGCGGTGACGTCGGACTCCGGTGTGCGCAGGCCGCTCCGGCTGATCGTCGTATTGGTGGCCACGATGCCGGCCAGGCCGAGCTCGACCGCGAGGTCCGCGACCGCGTCGACGTCCTCGTCGGACAGATCCGGTGCGATCTTCACCAGCACCGGGACGTCCACGGCGCCCTGCACGGCGCGCAACAGCGGACGCAGCGACTCGACGGCCTGCAGGTCGCGCAGACCGGGCGTGTTGGGGGAGCTGACGTTGACGACGATGAAATCGGCGAGCGGTCCCAGCAATCGGGCGCTGGCCGTGTAGTCGGCGTCGGCCTCGGCCGCGGGCACGACCTTGGTCTTGCCGATGTTCGCGCCGATTGGCACCCCGTTGCGCCGCTGGCGCAGCTGGTTCGCCGCGTGGCCTGCACCGTGGTTGTTGAAGCCCATCCGGTTGATCAGCGCGCGGTCGGCGGGCAGCCGGAAAAGGCGCGGCGCGGGGTTACCGGGCTGTGCCTGCGCGGTGACGGTGCCGACCTCGGCGAAGCCGAACCCGAGTGGCCCCCAGGCGTTCACGCCGGTCGCGTCCTTGTCGAACCCGGCGGCCAGGCCGAGTGGAGCCGGGAAGTCCACCCCGAACACGCGGGTGCGCAACACCGGATCGGAGACGGTGAGCACCTTGGCGACCAGTGCGCGCACCAGCCCGACGGCGGTGACCAGCCGCATGGCGCGGAACGCGATGTGGTGAATTCGTTCCGGCTGGAGGCGGAACATGAGGCGAAGCAGCAGGCTGTACAACGAATCTCCCTAGATTCCGGTCGGGTGAGCGTCGGCGGTGACAACCGTCATGACTGTGCCCTGGTGTCGATCGACTGCAGCCCGTCGCCGGTCGCCGAACCGACGAAGAGCGTTCCTGTGCCGGGGTCGACGGTCACCGCGTTGGGCTGGCGGACGGTGGGGAAGCGACGCTTCTCGACCGGGATGCCACTCGAGAGGTCGTAACCGATCACCTCGTTGCTGCCGGTCAGCGTGACCCAGACCAGGTTGGCCGTGTCGTCGTAGGCGATGCCGTAGGGCGAGTTCGGGACCGGGAAGCGCTGACGCATCATCAGAGGATCGGTGGTCAGGGCGATCAGTTCGCTACCGCGGGTGTCGGTGACGAGCACCCGGCCGAAGTGGTCGGTGGTGAGGTTGGTGGCACCCTCGCCTGCCCGCAGGGCGCGGCCGAGGTGCTTGTCCGGGATGTCGATCTCGGTGACGGAGGTCTGCCTGCGATCGAGGGCGGTCAGTTGCTCGCCGGTGACGCCGAGCGCGTCGACGGACGCGAGTCCCGAGATCCGCTCGGTTTCCTTTCCTGCGGAGTCGAGGACGAGGACGGAGCCGTCGGCGGTGCCGACCGCCGTCGCGCCGGACTCGAGGAGCGCGGCGGAGCTGACGTCGCCGTCGACCTCGACGGTGGTCGTCTGACCGGAGGCCAGGTCCACCCGGACCACGGCGCGGCCTGCGGGTACCAGCAACACGCCGTCGCGCGCCGCGCCGAGATTCGCCACGCCGCCGGGCAATTGGACCTCACGCGGGGCCGCTGCGGGATCGGCGGCGGGCAGCAGCAGGAGCCGGTCCGCGTCGGGTGTGAGCAAGGCCACGGTCCCGGTCTTCGGGTCGAACGCCGCCGTCTCGACAGCGCCGGGGAGCGGCCGCACGGTGCCCGCGGGCGGGGCGACGGTCGCGGGGGAGACCGCCGCCGTTGCGGGCTCGATGGTCTTGAGGTTCTCTCCCTCGTCCTTCGAGGAACAGCCGGTGACCAGCAATAACAGCGCACCCGCCAAGACCGTGGTTGTGCGTCCCGCCGGTACCCGCATGTACGTCTCCTCAGTCGCTCTTCGGCGCCGGTGTTCGAGGTCGCGGCGTGCCCCGCCGCCGACCCGTCGCCCGATGTTCACCGTGTCCGCCCCCTAGCATCCCTGATCGCGTCTCGTCCGAATAATCCGACTCGGGCCCGCGGGCCGGATCGGGTCTACCGTGAATGCACCTGGGCCGGCGTCCGGCACAGGCGTCGACCGCGGCGGGGAGGAGGCGGGGTGGACTCAGGCAGGATCCCCGGGTTCGCGTTGGAGGACCTGAGCGTCGGTCCGTACGCACACGGATTCGGTACGAACGCGGACGGCCAGGCCTTCGCCTTCCGCGTCCGCCGCAGCACCCTCTTCGTCGAGGTGTATCGCGCGGACCTCGAGTCCACCGTCCCCGACAAGTCGGACGTGGTCGCGACCGCCGAGCGGTCGATGATCACCGTGGACCTGACCGACGAGCGCAGCATCGCCGCGGCGGTGCGGGACGCCGTCGCCGCGGCGGACTCGGTCAATCCGGGAACCGCAACCGGCACCACCCTCCGGGCGCTGCTGGGTCGGCTCAGCTCGATACTCGACCGACGCTGAGCGCGTGCCCCTCCGAGTGTGCAGTTGCCGCCGCCCGCACTCGGCCGATGCGCCCGCAGCTGCACACTCGGCTCAGTTCCGCTGCGGCAAGACCAACTGGGCGCCCGAGCGCGGATGCGCGATCACCTCGACGGGGTGGCCGTACACGCGGCTGAGCAGGTCCTCGGTGAGCACCTCGCGTGGGCTGCCGTACGCGGCCAGCGAGCCTGCCTCCAGGACTGCCACGGTGTCCGCATAGGCCGCGGCCAGCGCGAGGTCGTGCAGCACCACCACGACCGCGGTGCCCGCCCGCGCGCGCTCGCGCACGAGGGACATCACCGCCTCCTGGTGGCCGAGGTCGAGCGCCGCGGTCGGCTCGTCCAGCAGCAGCGTCTCGGTGCGCTGGGCGAAAACCCGGGCCAGGGCCACGCGCGAGCGTTCGCCGCCCGAGAGCGCGGCGAACGGCCGCTCCGCGAACGCGGCGACGTCGCACGCCTCCATGGCCTCGCGCACCGCCTCGGCGTCCTCATCCCGGCAGGCGGTGCGTGTCCACGGTGCCCGACCCATCCGGACCACCTCGAGGGAGGTGAACGAGAACCCGACGGTGTGCTGCTGCGGGAGTACCGCCCGGCGCTGGGCCATGTCGGTGCCGGTCCAGCGGCCCAGCGGCCTGCCGTCTAGCTCGACATGGCCCTCGGCGATCGCCTGATCGCCCGCCATCGCTGCGAGCAGCGTGGACTTGCCAGCGCCGTTGGGCCCGACGAGGGCGAGAACCTCGCCGACGCGCACGTCGAGCGAGACGGAGTCCAGTACCCGGCGCTGCCCGCGGTCCACGCTCACGTCCACCGCGCGCATGCTCACCGCGCCCTGCTCTCGTCGTTCCGGCACCTCGAGCTCGCGCGCGAACAGATTGCGCAGCTGCGCCGCCAGCGTCGCCATCACGCCCACCCACCCTGCTGGCGACGGGTCCGGCGCAGCAGCCAGAAGAAGAACGGGCCGCCGACCAGCGAGGTGAGCATGCCGAGCGGCAGGTCTGCGTTGGGCACCAGCGTGCGGGCGCCGAGGTCCGCGGCGAGCAGCAGTATCGCCCCGCCCAGCGCGCTGGCGGGGATCAGCAGGCGATGGCCGGGACCGACGATCATCCGCATCAGGTGCGGCACCACCAGGCCGACGAACAGGATGATGCCGGTGAACGCCACCGACGAGGCGACGAGCAGCGCGACGACCACGACCGCGAGCTGGCGCACCCGTTCGACGTTCACGCCGAGATGCGCTGCCGCGCTCTCGCCGAGGGCCAGCAGATCCAGTTTGGTCGCCATCATCATGGTCACCGCGATGCCGACGGCCGCCATCGGCGCGACGATTGCCACCGAGGTCCATGTGGCGCCGTTGAGGCTGCCGAGCTGCCAGAACACGATCTGGTCGCGGGCCGCGGGGGAGGCGGCGAAGGTGAAGTATGCGATCAGGCCGCCCGCGAACGCATTGATCGCGATGCCGGTCAGCACCAGGGTCACCACCTCGGTGCGGCCCTCGGACCGGGCCAACAGGTACACCAGGGCGGTGGTGATGAGCCCCGCGACGAAGGCGGCCGCCGCGACGGGGGGACCGGCGACGAACGCGCCGCCGGTGACGATCACGGCGCTCGCCCCCACCGCGGCGCCCGCGGAGACGCCGATGACGCCGGGCTCGGCGAGCGGGTTCGCGAACACACCCTGCAGGAGGGCGCCCGCGCAGGCGAGTCCGGCGCCGACCACGATCGCCAGCGCGACCCGCGGGAACCGGACCTGCCAGAGGGTGACCTCGCCGCTCGGGTGCGCGGGCATGGGCCCGAGGTCGAGACCGATGCGGTGCAGGACGCTGCCGATCACCTCCATCGGCGCGGTCGGCACCTGCCCGACGCAGGCGGAGATCAGCGCGAGCACGAGGAGCGCGACGCTCAGGGCGGCCAGGAACGCCCCGCCGCGGAGCCGCCTGCGCGGCGGCGCGGCCGCGGGGGCGGCCGTCGTGGTGGTCACTGGGCGGGTGGGCCGTATACGGCCGTCGCCAGTGCCTTCAGGACGGCGCCGGTACGCGGTCCGAAGCTGAGCAGGACGCCGTCCTGCATGTCGACGATCCGCTCATTGCGACCGGCAGGGGTCTGCGCGATGCCAGGGATCGCTGTCAGGCCCTCGACCCCACCGATGGACTCGAGGCCGCCCGTCATCATGAGGAACACGTCCGGCGCCGCCGCGATCATCGCCTCACTGGTGATCGGCGTGAAGTCCTTGGTGAGTCCGGCCGCGGTCCCCGCGTCGGTGGCTCCCAGCCCCTCGATCAGCGAGTCGGCGCCCGAGCCGGGGCCGGCGAGCATGGTGATCGCGGGGCCGCGCATGTAGAGGAACGCCATGGTCAGCGGGTCGGCGTTCGTCGGAACGAGGGCCGCGGCGTCGGCGATCTCGGCCGCGGTCCGCTCGCGCAGCGCGGTGCCCTCGGCGGGAACCCCGAGCGCATCGGCGACGGCCTGGATCTGGTCGGGAACGCTCGCCAGTGCGCGGGCGGCGTCGAAGAAGACGACGGGGATGCCCGCCGCGCGCAACTGGTCCTGCACGGCCCGCGGCCCGATGCTGGCATCGGTGAGCACCACGGTGGGGTGCAGGTTCAAGATCGCCTCGGCGGACAGCTGGCGGCCGCTCGGGGTGACGTTGGGAACCGACTCGACGGCGGGGAACTTCGCCGCGATGTCCCGGCCGACGAGGCGGTCACCGAAACCGAGCGCGTAGACCGTCTCGGTGAGGGTGCCGTACTGATCGGCCGCGACGATCCGGCTGGTGTCGGTGATCGTCACGTCGACGCCGTCCGCGCTGCGGACGGTCACCGGCAGCGTCGAGACCGGGTGCTCCGCGATCGGATCGGGGTCCAGGCTCTCGAGGGTGGCCGTGGTCCGGCCCGTCTGAGCGCCGGTCGGCGCGTCGCCGCCGGTCGCGCAGGCAGTGGTCATCGCCGCGGCGGCCAGCGCGATGGCCAGCAATCGCGCGCCCCGAGCGCCGAGCAGTCGGCTCATTTGACGAGGTAGCTCTCGATCTCGGCCTCGAGGTCCGCGAACAGATCTCCGTTGAGACGGTAGGCCAGGATCACCTCGTCGATCAGGCGCTGCTGCTCGTCCGCGGACAGCGGCGCGGCGTCGAGCTTGCCCCGGTAGGCGTCCTTGTAGAGCTTGGGCTTCTCGATCTGGTCGAAGATGTAGAAGCGCAGGCCGTCGGTGGTGTAGCCGTAGGCGCGCTCGAGCATCCGGCGGATGATCTGCCCGCCCGAGAGGTCGCCCATGTAGCGGATGTAGTGGTGCGCCACGAAGCCCGCGGGCCAGTCGAACGCGATCTCGTTGAGCCGCTCGACATACCGGGTGGTGGCAGGCAACGGGGTGACCTCGTCGCGCCAGTTCGCGCCGAGCAGGAACTCCAGGTCGGCCTCGAGTGCCTCGGTGCGCAGGAGCTCGTCGCCGAGGAACTCCGCCACGATCGGGTTCGATGCCTGGGCACGGCCCGCCTCCTCGAGGGCGAGGTACACCAGGTAGGTCTGGCCGAGCAGGGCCGCGTATCCGGCGCTGGTCAGCTTGCCCGCGAGGAGATCACCCACGAAGCGTGACTGCTCGGTCTGGCGGTGCGCAGCGTCGGTCTGCGTCCTGATCCGCTCGGCCAATCCGGTCGCATCATCCGCGGCGTCGACACCGGAATCGAGCATTGTCATCGTTTCTCCTGTAGCTCTTCGGAAGCGCAATTCATACAAGGTTAGCCTGCCCTAGTAGATCAGGTGTCCAGGGCGGACCAGGAGACCCACCGCTCCGGACCGATCGCGACCACCGGACCCCCGGGCGGAGACGCCGTGTACTGCACGTACTTCCGCACGAGCGCGTCGATGCCGATCCGGCACTGCGCGTCGTCGTCGAGCACACGCGCCGCGCCGTCGACGCGGATCCACCAGAGTCGCGACCAGTCCTCGGCGTACTCGTCGACCAGCAGGCTGACCCGCCCGGTCGCGGTGATGTTGTCGAGCCGCCGCAGCCGCCGCGTCGACTTGGGCTTGTCGTCGACCGCCGTGTAGATCACCCCGCCCGCCATCGCGAAGACCACCGGCACCAGGTGCGGCAGTCCGTCGGCCCCGACCGTGGCCAGCCTCGCGACCCGTGCGCGGGCGAACCGGCTGTGGAGCTCGGTCTGCGGCATCGACGGCGACGGCACCCCTTCAGCGTAGGTCGCCGGAGCGGTGCCCGCGGAGCGATCGGGGAGCGCCTGCCCGCGGGAGCGGGCGGTCAGGCGCTGACGTCGTCGAGCGCCGCGGCGATCGCGGCAGGCAGCTCCAGGTCCTCGGCCGCCAGCACACCGGTGTGCTGGGCGTAGTCCCTGGCGCCGACGATGGCGCTCGCCACCCCCGGCCGGTCGCACACCCACGCCAGCGCCACGGCCAGCGGGGAGGCCCCGAGCCCGTCGGCCGCCGTGACGACGGCCTCGACGACCCGGGCGGTGTGGTCGGCGTTCAGGTATCCGACGACCAGGTCCGCGCCTGTCTCGGTGGCGCCGCGGGAGTCGGCGGGGATGCCGTCGCGGTACTTGCCGGTGAGCACGCCGCCCGCCAGCGGGACCGCGGCCAGCAGGCCGATGCCGTGGTGGTCCGCGGCCGGGATCAGTTCGTCCTCCACCCCGCGCGCGAGCAGCGAGTACTCGGCCTGGGTGGCGATGAGCTTCGTGCCCGCCGCCGCGGTGGCCAGCTGCCAGCCCAGATGGCCGCGCGCCCCGACGTAGCGGGCGCGCCCGGTCGCGACAGCGAACTCGAGCGCCGAGGCCACCTCCTCGACCGGGGTGAAGGGATCCCAGGTCGCGACCTGCCAGAGGTCGAGGTGGTCGGTGCCCAGCTCCTTGAGGGTCGCGTCGAGCTGACCGATGAGCGCGCGGCGCGAGCAGTCGAGGCGTTCTCGGCCGGGATGGATGCCCGCGCTGCTGCTCAACACCAGCTGGTTGCGCGGCACCACGTCGTCGAGCAGCTCCGCCAGGATCCGCTGCGAAACGCCGTCGCCATAGAACGGTGCCGAATCGACCAGGGTGCCACCGGATTCCGCGAAACCCATCAACTGGGCCGCGGCCTCGACGCCGTCCGTGTCCCGGCCCCAGCCGAGAGTGCCGAGTCCGATGCGGGACACCCGGAGTCCGCTGTCGCCGACCGCACGCTGCCTCATAATTCGATCACCACAAGAAGGGGAGCGTAGTGGTGCCGTGCGGCGCGCGCCCCGGGGGCGCGCCGGGTACGGTCGCTCCCGTGAATCTTCTTTGCCGCGTTACCGTGTCCCCGGGAGTCCGCCAGTGATCGTGGAATCGATGACATGGCTGCAGGCCATCGTCCTCGGAGTGGTCCAGGGGCTCACCGAGTTCCTGCCGATTTCCTCCTCCGGCCACCTTCGTATCGTGTCGGAACTGTTCTGGGACACCGACGCGGGCGCCTCCTTCACCGCGGTGACCCAACTCGGCACCGAGGCCGCGGTGCTCGTCTACTTCGCCAGGGACATCTGGCGGATCGCGACGGCGTGGTTCCGTGGCCTGTTCGACCCGGACAAGCGCGGCGATCACGATTACAAGATGGGCTGGTACGTCATCGTCGGCACCATCCCCGTCGGCGTCCTCGGGTTCCTCTTCAAGGACCAGGTCCGCACCGGGGCGCGCAACCTGTGGCTGGTCGCGTCCATGCTCATCGTCTTCGCGCTGGTGATCGCCGCGGCCGAGTACTACGGGCGCAAGCGCAGGCCGATCGAACAGCTCACGCTCAAGGACGGCGTGATCATGGGTTCCGCTCAGGCCTTGGCCCTGATCCCCGGTGTGTCGCGGTCCGGCGGCACGATCAGCGCAGGCCTGTTCCTCGGCCTCACCCGTGAGGCCGCCGCCCGCTACTCGTTCCTGTTGGCGATCCCCGCGGTCACCGCGGCCGGATTGTTCAGCCTCCCCGACGCATTCGCGCCAGCGGGCGAGGGACTCAACGCGAGCGGGGCCCAGTTGATCGTCGCGACCCTCATCGCTTTCGTGATCGGGTACGTCACCATCGCGTGGTTGCTGCGGTTCGTGGTCGACCATTCGATGTACTGGTTCGTGGGCTACCGGATCATCCTGGGTCTGCTGGTGTTCGGGTTGCTGGGCACGGGCGTGATCTCGGCGACCTAGGCTGGGTCCATGACAGTGATCCTGCTGCGGCACGGGCGGTCGACGTCCAACACCTCTGGCATGCTCGCCGGCCGGTCACCGGGCGTCGATCTCGACGACCACGGCAGGGAGCAGTCCCGCGCGGTGGTGGATCGGCTCTCCGGCGTGCCGCTGGCGGCGATCGTGCGTTCCCCGCTGCTGCGCTGTGAACGGACCGTCGAGCCGTTGGCGCGGGACCGGGACCTGGACCCGATCGCCGACGACCGGTTGATCGAGGTGGACTACGGCACGTGGACCGGGCAGGCGATCAAGGACCTGCTGGAGGAGCCGCTGTGGAAGGTGGTGCAGCAGCACCCCTCCGCCGCGGTGTTCCCCGACGGCGAGGGCCTGGCGCAGGTGCAGGCCAGGGCGGTCGCCGCGATCCGGGCCCACGACGCCAGGCTCGCCGAGGAACACGGCGGCGACGTACTGTGGCTGGCCTGCACGCACGGCGACGTGATCAAGTCGGTGCTCGCCGATGCCCTCGGCACCCATCTGGACGGGTTCCAGCGGATAGTCGCCGATCCGGCCTCGGTCAGCGTGGTGCGCTACACCGCGACCCGACCGTTCGTGCTGCGGATGAACGACACCGGTGACCTGTCGGGACTCAACGGCAGCGCGCCCGCCAAGCCCGCCGGTGTCGGATCGTCGGATGCCGTTCCCGGCGGCGAGATGGGAAAGTAGGGGAGGCGGATAATGAGCATCGGGGCCCGGGTCCCGTCGTGGACGCGACCCGCGCCGCGATTCCGCCCGACCACGGTTACAGATATCGACCGCTCGACCAGACGGAGGTGCTGATGTCCCGAGCAATACACGTTTTCCGCACCCCTGATCGATTCATCGCCGGCACCGTCGGCGAGCCAGGTGACCGTGCCTTCTATCTCCAGGCGATCCACGAGTCCCGCGTGATCAGCGTGTTGCTGGAGAAGCAGCAGGTGCAGGTGCTGGCCGACCGGATGGGGCTGCTGCTCGATGAGGTCCACCGCCGGTTCGGTACGGCGGTGCCGCCGCAGGACGTCGAACTCGAGGACCTCAGCCCGTTGATGACGCCGATCGACGCCGAGTTCCGGGTCGGCACGATGGGCCTGGGCTGGGACGCGGACGCGGGCTCGGTCGTCGTCGAGCTGCTGGCGGTCAGCGAGTCGGAGTTCGACGAGTCCGTGGTCCTCGACGACGCCGAGGACGGGCCGGACGCCGTCCGGGTCTTCCTGACGCCGGAGCAGGCCAGGGCGTTCGCGCTGCGGTCGGTTCGGGTGATCGCGGCCGGTCGCGCGCCGTGCCCGCTGTGCGGCGAGCCGCTGGCCCCGGAGGGCCATGTCTGCATCCGCACCAACGGCTACCGGCGCGGCGCGAACTTCGAGCGCATCGACGAACTACCCGAAGAGGAATAGCCGTTGACCGCCGACCACGTCGTGGACGAGGAGTCCGAGTTGCTGCACACCGGCGAACTGTCAGTGCTGGGTCGGATCGTCAGTGCCAGCAACGCCACGCTGGTCTGTGAGGCCACGACGAACGGGCAGAGCGTCCGCTGCGTCTACAAACCGATCCGCGGTGAGCGCCCGCTGTGGGACTTTCCGGACGGCACCCTCGCCGGCCGCGAGGTCGCGTCCTACCTGATCTCCGAGGCGCTCGGGTGGGGCGTGATCCCGGAGACGATCCTGCGGGACGGGCCGTACGGCCCCGGCATGGTGCAACGCTGGGTGGAGACCCCGGAACCGACCGGCGAGTTGGGTGAGCGGATGGCGCTTGTCGACATCTGCCCGCCCGATCAGGTGCCAGCGGGGTGGTTCGAGGTGCTCCTCGCGTACGACGGCGACGGCGAGCAGGTGGCGCTGGTCCACGCCGACGACCCCCGTCTGCAGCGGATGGCCGTGCTCGACGTCCTGCTCAACAATGCGGACCGCAAGGGCGGTCATGCGCTGGAGGGCATCGACGGTTCGGTGTACGGCGTCGATCACGGGATCTGCCTGCACAGCGAGGACAAGCTCCGCACCGTGTTGTGGGGCTGGGCCGGTCAGCCGGTGCTCGGCGCGCTGCTCGTCGATGTCGAGTCCCTCGCGGAGCGCCTGCGGGGCCCGCTGGCCGACCGACTGAGCGAGCACATCACCGGCGAGGAGGTCGACGCGCTGGTGGCTCGGACCGAGGGCATGCTCGCGGACCCGGTGATGCCGCTGCCAGGAGACCACCGGCCGATCCCGTGGCCCGCGTTCTAGCGGGAACGCGTTCCGGCCGACTTCCGACCCTCCGATAGGCTCGTCCGTATGCAGTCCTGGTCCGACACAGCCGTTCCCTCCGTTCCCGGTCAGGGGCCGCCGCTGCGGCTCTTCGACACCGCGGACCGCCGGGTCCGGCCCGTCACCCCGGGCGAGACCGCCACCATGTACGTGTGCGGGATCACCCCCTACGACGCCACGCACCTCGGGCACGCGGCCACCTACCTGACGTTCGACCTCGTCAATCGCCTCTGGCGCGACGCCGGGCACGACGTGCACTACGTGCAGAACGTGACCGACGTCGACGATCCGCTCTTCGAGCGCGCGGCCCGTGACGGCGAGGACTGGGTGGTGCTCGGCATGCGGGAGACGGCGCTGTTCCGCGAGGACATGGAGGCGCTGCGGGTGCTGCCGCCCCGCGACTACATCGGCGCCGTGGAATCGGTGAACGAGGTCGTCGAGATGGTCGAGAAGCTGCTCGCCGCGGGCGCCGCGTACGTGGTCGACGACGAGGAGTACCCCGACGTCTACTTCCGGGCGAATGCCACCGAGCAGTTCGGCTACGAGTCCGGATACGACCGCGACACCATGGAGCGGTTCTTCGCCGAGCGCGGGGGAGACCCCGAGCGGGCCGGGAAGCAGGACCGGCTCGATGCGCTGGTGTGGCGCGCCGAGCGACCGGGCGAGCCGTCCTGGCCGTCGCCGTTCGGTCCCGGCAGGCCGGGGTGGCACATCGAGTGCTCCGCGATCGCGCTGAACCGGATCGGCTCGGGCTTCGACGTGCAGGGTGGCGGCAGCGATCTGATCTTCCCGCACCACGAGTTCTCGGCCGCGCACGCCGAATCCCTTGTGCTGGACCGTCGATTCGCGCGGCACTACGTGCACACCGGGATGATCGGACTCGACGGCGAGAAGATGTCGAAGAGCCGCGGCAATCTGGTGTTCGTGTCGAAGCTGCGCGGCGAGGGCGTCGATCCGATGGCGATCCGGCTGGGGCTGCTGTCCGGGCACTACCGGACCGACCGGGCCTGGACGGGCGACGTGCTCGCCGAGGCCGAGGAGCGCCTGGCGCTGTGGCGTCGCGCCGCCGCGCTGGGGTCGGCGCAGTCCGCGGACGACACCATCGCCCGGCTCCGTCAGCACCTCACGGACGACCTGGACACCCCGAAGGCGATCGATGCCGTGGACGCCTGGGCCAGGTGGGCCGTTGACCACGGCGGCTCGGACGCGTCGGCGCCCGGTGTGCTCGCGGATGCGGTCGACGGACTGCTCGGGGTCTCGCTGCGCTGACGGCACCCCATGCCGTCGACTAGGGTCGGCGTCATGGGGGAACAACGAGATCGAATGCTGCGCGGCGAACTCTACCGCGACAACGACGCCGACCTGGTCGCGGAGCGGAAGGCCTGCCAGCGCCTGCTCGACCAGTTCAATGCCACTGGTGCCGACGAGGATTCGCTGCGACTCGACCTGCTGAAGCGGCTACTCGGCTCGATCGGCGATGGGTCCTGGATCATGCCGCGATTCCAGTGCGACTACGGTTCGCTGATCACGATCGGCTCGAACAGCTTCCTGAACTACGACGCGATCCTCATGGACTGCGCGCCGATCACGATCGGGAACGACGTCTCGATCGGTCCCCGTGCCCAGCTGCTCACCGCCCTGCATCCGATGGAGGACCACGAGGCGCGGCGGCAGCGGTGGGAGTCGGCGGCGCCGATCGTGATCGGAGACAACGTCTGGCTCGGCGGCGGAGTGATCGTCTGTCCCGGCGTGACCATCGGTGACGACGCGGTGATCGGCGCGGGCTCCGTGGTGACCAAGGACGTGCCGTCGCGGGTGTTCGCGGCGGGCAACCCGTGCCGGGTGATCCGGGAACTGCCCTAGCCGTTCGGGATTCGGGGCGCTTCCGCGCGCACGTGCAACGGGGTCATGGGGCGGCGGAAAATGGTTGGACGGGATTCGGTTCAGGTTGATAGCGTGCGCGAGACCGTGACATCACGCGAGGAGGTGGGACCCATGAACGCAGTAACCATGTGGGTGCTCCCACTCGTGTTCACGGTTCGGCGATCGACGTAGGTGTCGCCGGGAGCGCCTCGACAACAAGGCGATCCCGAAAGGCAACACCATGCATTTCACCTCTGAGACATCGTCGAACGGTGTCATCGAACGTACTTTCACCCTGGATGAGATCACCGGCGTGCTCTGGTCGCCCACATCCGGGACCGTCGGTTCACCGCTGCTGCTGTTGGGACACTCAGGCGGCATGCACAAGAAGGCACCGGGGCTGGTGGCAAGCGCGCTCCACAGCGTGACCACCTATGGGTTCACCGTCGCCGCCATCGACGCGCCCGGACACGGTGACCGGCCGCGAAACCGTCAGGATCAACGGTGGGTCGACGCGATCCATCAGGCCAGGGCGGCGATCGCTCCGATCGCCCCGATCGTCATCGACTACAACATGTCGCTGGCCGAGCGTGCGGTGCCGGAATGGCAGGCGACCCTGGACGCCCTGCAGGCGCTGCCCGAGATCGGCGCCGAAGCGCCGATCGGCTACGGCGGAATGACGTTGGGTGTCGTGACCGGGCTGATGTTGACGGCGGTCGAATCCCGGATCGCTGCCGTGAGCTTCGGTGGGGTCTACGTGCACGACGCGCTGATCGAGGCGGCGAGAAAGGTCACCGTCCCTGTCGAGTACCGGATTCCGTGGGACGAGGAGGAAATCGACCACACCTCTGCGGTCGCGATGTTCGACGCCTTCGCCTCGAGGGAGAAGACACTGCACGCCCACCCGGGCAGGCACAACCAGGTGCCCGAGTACGAGCGCGACAGCTCGGTCCGATTCTTCGTCCGTCACCTCGGCCGGGCCGCCGACACGGCTTCGGACTGACGTGACCGGTATCGGCGTCCGGATCCGTCCCGGGCGCCGGTACCGCCGCCACGATCCCGCCTGCCGGTAGGCCGACCCCGGCGGCAGCATCGGTCCTCACACCTGCGCGAACTCCAGGCCGCCCTCCGCCGCGGCGAGGACCCGGCGGCGCAGCGGCGAGCCGAGAGCGGTCGCCAGATCGCTGCCGTCGTGCTCGGCCAGCAGTTCGCCGTCCGTCCAGACCAGCAGGGCGGCGCTCACGGACTGCTCCGCGGTCGAATGCGCCAGGTCGTAGTGTGCGCACCCGGGCACGCCCGCGTATGTGACCCACAAGTCGTATCCGGTCATGAACAGGTCCAGGTCGAATTGCACACTCAGACCGAGCAATTCGCTGCGGCCGTTGTCGTCGACACCGGCGAATGCCTCGTCGAGGCCCAGCAGTCGTGGCGAGTGCGGGTCCGCCGACGACAACATCACGTGTGCGGCCGCGAACAGCGGCAGGTGCAGCGACACCGACTGCTCGCCGCCCGAGAGGGCGCCGTGCCGGGCCACGGTCAGCCGATCCTCGCTGCCGTCGCCGCCGATCAGGGTGAAGGAGAAGACCCGCCAGCGGCGGTAGTCCAGTGCCGTCGCCAGGATCTCGGGGTACGACCGCTCCGGATGTGCCGCCCGGGACAACCGGATCTGGGCGGCGAAATGCGCTCGCATGGTGGCCAGTTCGTCGGCTCCCAGTGCGGAGGCATCGCGGTCGAGCAACTTCGAGATCGCACGCGAGTTCTCGTCGAGGTTGTCGGCCAGCACCCAGTGCACGCCGATGGTGTTGCCCGAGGACATCCGCCGCTCGCGCATCTCGGTGCCCATCTGGGCGATGAGTACCCTCGCATCGACCGTGCGTTCGTGGATCTGCTGCGCGAGACCGGTCAACAGCGCGTCCTCGAGGATCCTGCGCTCGGACTCGGTGAGCAGCTGCTCCTGATCCTGGCGAGCGACGGCGATGCGGCTCGCGAACTCGCCGATCGATGAGTAGCCCTGCTCGTCCTGCACCCGCACCGTGGTGAGCCCGTCCGGGGCGTCCCACTGCAGCCGGTAGTCCTGACCCGCCGCCGCGAGCTGGGCATCGAAGTCCTGCAGCGCGGTGGTCAGCGCGGTCCTGGTGGACTTGCGTGCCCCGTCGCTGACCCGCACGGACTCCGTCGCCTCCGTCAACGCCCGGTGGAGCGCCTCCACCTCGTCCGGGAGCACCGACGCGCCTGCGCTCGTCCCGTCCTCGTTCTGGATCCGGTAGACGATCTGGTCGGCGGTCAACCACGCCGCCGCGCTCGCGGGCCAGGAGTGGTTCTCGGTGATCCCCAACAGTTCGAGCAGGTCGCGGCGGGCGTACGGCGCCAACCGGTCCGCGTCGGTCCTGGCCTCGGTGAGCGCGCTGCGCAGCGCCTCGATCGCGGCGCCGTGGGCGCCCTCCGCCTTGCCGATCTGCTCGACGGCGGACTCGTTGGCCTTGCGGGCCGCCCGTTGCTCCGACTTGAGGTCCTCGATCCGGGCGCGGACCTTCTCCAGGTCCGCGTCGATCTGCTCGGCGCTCGCACCGAGATTGTCGCGCAGCATCGCCAATCGCTGCACCTGCTGTGCGTAGTTCTCCTCGGCGATCGCCGATTCCTCGGCGAACTCCTCGGCGATCGCGCGGGCCTCGCTGTGCCGGTCGTCCGACTCGCGGTGGTGCTCGACCTCCTTGTCGTGCTCGCGCCTACAGCGCTGCACCAGGTCGCCCTGCTTCTCGAAGTGCCGGATCGCCGCCGCGAGCGAGTCGAGTTCCCGGCCCGCATTCGGGGTCCGGTGCGCGACCGCTGCCGCGCGCAGTTGCTTCTCCTTCGCGCCAAGGTCCGCGATCGCCTGGTCCAGCTCGCGCTGTGTGGTGCCTGCCGATTCCGAGCGGGTGCGCAGGGCGCCGGCCGCCTCGGTGACCGACTTGAGTGCGGCGAGCACCGGCGCGGTCCGTGGCAGGCCCTTCGACGCGGCCGTCAGCCGTCCGGCGAGCTCGCCCGCCTCGTGGTGCGCGGCAAGGGCTTCGGTGCGGGACCGCTCGGCCTCCGCGATGGCGTGGTCGAGTTCCGCCAGCCGCAGCTCTCGTCGCCTGGCCCGCGCGGTGGCGCCGATGTACTCGGCGTCGGGCTTGTTGTGGCTGCCGTGTTGCACGCCCTGCCGGTAGCGTCCGTCGACCCCGACACCGACCGAGGCGGCCGGCTCGGTGGGCCCGCTGTGCAGTGCGATCGAGGACAGGATGGCACGCACCCTCTCCTCGGGCACCCCGGTGTCGGCCTCGACGGTCAGCAGGTCGGCGAGCGTCGGGCCCGCGGGCCGGTCCGCCTCCGGCAACGCGACCAGGTACTGCTCCGACTCGGCTGCCGGGGCAGACCCCTCGCCGCCGTACACCCACCCGTCGAGCAGATTCGCGGCCTGTAGCGCTGATTCGACCCCGGCGGCCGTCTCCCGGTTCACCCCGTCGGCGAAGCGAACCAGGCGCCACAGCGGGGCGCCCGCCAGATCCTCGCGAGAGCCGCACCTGGCGGCGAACGGCGGCGGGGCATCATCGGTTTCCGCGGAGATCCGGTGCCGATCGGCGGACAGTTCGGTGACGAGCGCGGCCGACTGGCCTCCCTCGAGCTCGGCCTGAGCCCGGGTGGCCCGCACCGTGTCGAGCCCGGCCTCGGTGTGCTCGGTGAGCACCGCTGCCAGACTCGGTGATTCGTCATCGCCCGCGCCTGCCAGGGCGGAGTCGAGCGCGTCGAACAGGGTGTTGTTCACCCCGATGGAGGCGAACAGGGCGGAATGGTCGGTCCACCAGGACCGCAGTGCCGCCGCACATTCGGCGCGGGCGAGTTCCGTTGCCGCCTCGGCCGCCACGACGGCAGCCCTGGCCGTCTCGAGCAGCTCGCCCCCTCTGTCGGCGGCCCGGTCGGCGCGGGTCCGCTCGGTCCCTGCCTTCTCGACGGTGACGAGCGCGGCCCGCACCGCGCGCACATCGCCGTCGCGCTCCTCGGCGTGACCGCGCAGCGCGGCCGCGAACTGGTCGGGGCGGGAGGTCGCGGGCAGCGGCGTCCAGGCGATGCCGGCGTCCTCGGCCGCCGATTGCAGTTCGTCCTCGGCCCGGGTCAGCGCCGTCACCGCGCGGGCAACCGCGCTCGCGGACCTCGCGGCCTCGTCGGCGCGCTGTTCGAGACCGGCCTGCGCCTTGTGGGCCTTGTCGAGCTGCTGCTCGGTCGAGATCTTGAGCTGTGCGACCACGGCGGCCAGGTCGTCGAGCTGCTGCTTGCCCTCGTACGCGCCGGACCGTTGCAGTGTCTCGAGGTCGGATCGACCCTGATCGAGCGCGCGCTCGGCGGCGTCGAACCGTTCCTCCGCCGCCACCCGCTCCTCCTGGCGCCGGGTCCGCAGTTCCGCGGACTCGGCCAGCGCGACGATGCCCTGGTCGACGGACTCGAGCCGCCGCGACACCTGCTCGACGTCCGCCCTTGCCTGCTGGCGGAGGTACTTGGTGTACACCCCGGCGAAGCCCTGCGCTGCCTGATCGGCGGCGGCCAGGCCCTCGAGCGCGCGGCCGACCTCCTCCATGTCGCTGAACGAGCGGGCCGCCTCGAGTACCAGTTGCTCGTCGAGCGGGCGCAGGCCGTCCGTCAGTGCCTGGGAGAGGCCCTTCGGGTCGAGGTTCTTCGCCAGCTGCGGTCGGCGCAGGGTGAGGATCAGGTTGATCAGCTGGTCGTAGCGTTCGGCGCCGAGGCCGAAGAGCCGGGCATCGATCGCGGCCCGATAGTCGGTGGGCCGGTCGGTGATCGCGTCGGTGCCGATCTGGTCGGCGAGCTGCCGCTTGGTCAGCGGGCGGTCGTCGTCGCCGAGCAGGGAGAAATCGACACCCACCCGCCCGTCGGCGACGAAGTGCCAGCGGGTGACCTTGTCGTTCTGCCGGGTGGCACGCATCCCGATGCCGACGGTGACCGCCTCGGGGTCCGCATGGGATCCGCGGGCGAACTCCATCCAGACATAGGAGTGCGCGCTGTCCTGGCCGCGGTAGAGCAGATTCGACTTCATGGTGCGCTCTTCGCCCGCGAACGGGTTCAGCCGCCGCGGTTCGATGCGGCCGTCGAGCACGAACGGGAAGAGCACCTCGAGGGCCTTGGTCTTGCCGGAGCCGTTGGGTCCGCGCAGCACCAGGCGGCCGTCGGCGAAGGAGAACTCCTGGTCGCGGTAGTCCCAGAGGTTGATGATCCCGGCCCGGGTCGGGCGAAAGCGCGTGCTTGCCATGCGAATTCTGCCTCTACTTCTCTACTGTTTCGGACGGGGCTGCGAGTTCGGGATCGTCGGTGAACAATTCGGGCTGGCTCGCCCGGTCGCGGACGTTCACGACGACGCCGCGGTAGCGCGCCAGCGCGGGCAGCACGAGCACGCCGCCCTCGGTGCGCCGGACCAATCGCTGCTTGTCCAGCAGCGCGACGGCCTGCACTCGCAGTCCGTCGTGGTCGGCCTGCCACTGGGCCGCGAAGGTCCGGCCGAACCGTCGCACCAGCTCGGCCACCGCTGCCGCGATCCAGGCGTCGTCGACGAGCGGGAACAGCGCGGGCTCGGGGCCTGGCCCGGAATCCGATGCCGGGTCCTCGGTCGGCTCCTCGGCCAGACCCTGGAACACCCCTGCCGCCGGGATGGCACCGTCGAGCGCGTCGATCAGCGCGGCGGTGCGGGACTGCGGGGCAGGGACCCGGAGGAGTTCGTTCGCGTCCGGGTCGAGGACCCGGTCCGCGATCTCGCCCGCCAGCAGCAGGGCGACCTGGGCGACGGTGCCCGTGCTGGGGAAGCGCAGATCGGACATCCGGCCGGACGTGTCGATCAACGCGATGCCCTCGGCCCGCCGCTCGGCGGCAAGGCCGGTGAGGATCTCGACGTCCGCCGCCGTCCGCGGCAGCGCCAGTTGCAGGCGTTCGTCGTCGTCGAGCTCGTCCGCGTAGACGACAGGGCGTTCCACCAACGCCCGGCGGACCCGCCTCGCGGTCTCCCTTGGGTCCGTTGGCCGGTCGGGCACGAGCCCGTCCTCGTCGGCCACCTGTACCTCCGGTCCCGCCAGCAGGCCCCTGATGGAGGTGAGGTGCTGGAGGGCGCGCGGCGGACGGAAGAGCGCGACCACGACGGAGCGGTCGATGTCGTACAGCGCCTCGCCCGCGCTGGGGTTGGCCGCCCAACCGCCCGCGTCACCGTCCGCGAGCGCGATGGCGCCCCGTGCCGCCAGCCAGCCGACCGCGTCGACGAACGCGTCCCTGTCGGCTGCCCGTTCGGTGGACAGTTCCACGCCGTCGACCTGCGTGGCGTCGGCCGCGACGTGATCCGCCAGCTCCGAGAGCGTGATCTGGTTCCCGGCCCGGCCGAGCGCCGCGAGACACAGCGCCAGATAGGCGTAGCGGTGTCGGTCGAAGGTGCGGTCGGTGCCGGTCCTGGCCGCCGCCGTCGGGTCCAGCCGGTCGGTCACCGTGAACAGCCGTGCCGTCGTCTCGGTGACCTCGAGCCGGTAGCCGAACAGTTCGAGCAGATCCTCGCGCAGCTCGGTGGCCCACCTGCGCAGCAGTGGTAGCGCGATCCGGTCCGGGTAGTTCTGTGTGACAAGGTGATTGGAGAGGATGATCCGGGCCGCGCGCTGGTAGGAGTCCAGCGCAAGCGACGGGATCTCGCGCGCCCTCACTGCACGCTCACCTGCAGCCGGTCGAGGTGCAGCCTGCCGCGGGCGGTCTGGACCGTCGTCGACTCGTCGTGCGGGCGCAGCGTCAACCGGACCCCGTTCTCGGCGCCGGTCGAGCTGCCGACCCGACCGCTCACGGGCACCCGCGCGGTCAGCGCGGCGTTGAGCAGGCTCAGCAGCACCTCGGTCTCCTCCTCGTCGAGGACCCGGTCGTAGACGCCGCCGGTGGCCAGCGACTTCGCCGCGGTGGCACGGGCGCGCTGCGCCGCGAGCTGCCCCTCGCGCAGTCGGCGGATGCTGGCGTCGTTGCGTTGCACCCGGCCGGGCAGGCCGGGGGACGGGGTACGGCCGGTCTCGGCGAGGGTGCGCGAGATCTCCACCGGTGGGGCATCCCACCAGGACCGCGACTCGGGGATGATGTCGGCGTCGGGGTGCAGCATCGACAGGTGCCGCGGCCTGCCGAGGTCGAAAACGGCCTGGTACAGCGCGTGCGCGGCGTCCTCGGTCGGGGTCGCCGCGAACCAGCCGGCCAGGTGCCGTAGCTGGCTCTCCCGGCTCACGCCGCCCTTGCGCGTCTCGGTGACGCGGCGCAGCAGCGAGAGGACAGCGGCGATGGCGCTCATGGTGCCCTCCCGCAGCCGGTCCGATTCGCTCACGCCGCCGTCGGCGACGAACCAGTGCTTGAGCCCCGACCAGCGGGCCCGCCAGTCGTCCTCGCGTTCGTGCAGCGGCAGCAGCACCCGCTCGTCGCTGGCCGCGGCCCTGGCCACCAGGCGGTCGATCCCGGTCTCCTCGACGGCCGCGATGGCCCCAGCGAGCTTGGGTGCGTACCGGGCGAGGTCCGAGCTGAACTCGCGCATGTGGGTCAGCAGCGCGTCCTTGTGCGCGAGGAACGATTCGGGGGTGATCTCGGTGGTGCGCACCAGGTCGCCGAGGGTGAGGTAGAACTGGGCCGCCCTTGACGCCATGTCCGACAGCGTGGAATCGAGCCTGCTGAGTTTGCGGTAGATCAGGTCGCCGTCGGCGGCCCGGTTCGCCTCGGCCAGTTCCCGCATGTCCGCCAGCAGGTCGGGCAGCGCGAGGCGGGAGAGCGAGGCGTCCTCGAGCCGGGCCCCGAGCACGTCCTCGACGGCGCGGTAAGCCTGGTAGCCGGCCTGGCTGAACTGGTACACGAAGTGCCGGTTGCGGTACTCCGCGAGGGTGGCCGCCCGGCTGCCGTCGTAGCTGCGTTCCAGCACACCCCACAGGTGCAGCTGCTCGAGTAGCGGCGTGATCTCGGTCCCGGCCAGCCGGCCGGCCTGGTCGTCGCCCGCGATCCGGTCGAGGATCTCGGCGATCTCGCCCGCGTGCAGCAGCACCACGTAGTTCGCCCTGGCGTTGTCGAACGCCCGCAGCACCCACAGGTACTCCCCGCGCTTCTCCGCGCTGGTGAAGGCGAACAGCCGCAGCCGGTCATCGCGCGGGCCCGCGGCGGGCGTTCCGGAATCACTCATCGTGAACAGGGTAGGGGAGCGGCCGGACGGCACCTAGCGGGCGTTGGGATCGGCGTTTCGCGGCCGACCGGCCTGTGCACGGACGAGGGCCGGGGGACGCGATAACCCCGCCCCCCCCCCACCGACAGCGCGGGGGAGGACCAACAGCCGCACCCCCC